>NZ_JAKEUW010000140.1:0-1263 GCF_022398115.1 Vibrio sp. Isolate22
ATGAGTAGGAAAGGAAACTGCTGGGACAATGCTTGTGTTGAGAGTTTCTTCCATTCTATGAAAGTGGAAGCGATCCAATATGAGCCGATTATGACGAGAGAGCAGATGCGCCAAACGATCTTCGAGTACATAGAGGTTGATTATAATCGAACGAGAAGGCACAGTGCTCTTGGGTATCTAAGCCCAGTTAACTTTGAACAACAAAATGTCGCTTAATGAAGTGTCCAGTCTGGCTGGAGCAGATCAATTATCGTATCTCTAGTCTCTATGATTCCGACAGTGGGGTGGGTTCTAGGGCTTATACTGTTCGTATTTCTACTTGGGAAGGCAACCCATTCGAGTATTGGTGACTGTATTTGGGTGGTGGTGTTTACCAAAGTGGTGTTGATGGCCGCGTTCCTGATATTTGGCCGACTGTTTGTATAACCCAATATCAAATTACTATCTAAAGTAATAAGCCCAAATCTACTGTTCGAATAGAAAAAAGGCGTGACATTGTCACACCTCCTAAATATCTTTTTACGACCATTGGTTGTCTATTACTTAGGTAACAGCACAGCGTCAATGACATGTATCACGCCGTTGCTCGCTTTAACGTCTGCCGTTACAACATGAGCTTTGTTGATCATTACAACACCATGGTCAGTGCTAATTGTGACTGGCTCACCCTGTACGGTGACTGCGCTGTCTAGTTTTACCACATCTTCAGCCATTACTTTTCCTGGCACTACATGGTAGGTGAGTACTGCGACCAGTTTGTCTTTATTTTCCGGCTTTAATAACATGTCTACTGTACCGTCCGGTAGAGCGGCAAACGCTTCATCTGTTGGTGCAAAAACAGTAAAAGGGCCTTCTCCTTTCAGTGTGTCCACTAATCCTGCCGCTTTTACTGCCGCTACTAACGTTGTGAAAGAGCCGTTTTCTACTGCCACGTCCACGATGTCTTTTTTCATACCATGATGGTCAGCATGGTCAGCATGGACAGCCGTTGATAAAAGAAGTGATGTGGCGAAGTGCGTATTTCGGTGATTGCGAACGCTTGTTTCGGTTTATTCCGAACACCTGAACCAGCACTTTTTCTCTTTCCCTATTTTTACTCTAAGTGTTCGGATTGCGCCAGTTTTCTCATTGATTCACCTCCCAGTTCTATTCGATGACTATTGTGAACTAGACGATCCATTAGAGCGTCAGCGACAGTAGCGTTGCCGATCATGTTGTACCACTCTTTTACTGGTAACTGGCTGATGACGATTGTGCTGCTGT
>NZ_JAKEUW010000141.1:0-1244 GCF_022398115.1 Vibrio sp. Isolate22
GGAGGTGGAGGTATGGTGGGCACAAGTGCAAGAAAGTGGAATTAAGCCATTGAAAGAGTTCGCACGAAAACTGAGGCCTTATCTTCACGGTATTATTGGATCGGCAAGTTATCCGCTCAACACCTGCACATTGGAAGGGATAAACAACAAAATAAAGTTAATCAAGCGAATGGGGTATGGGTATCGAGATACAGACTACTTCTTCTTGAAGATAAAAGCGGCTTTCCCCGGAAAGCCGCGATGAACCTTTTTTGTACGTGTAATTCGCCGTTTTTACTTGTTCATCGATGTACAGACACTTCACTCTCCTCAGATCCTGAACCTATAGACAACACCCGATGCCATGTGTGGCGTTTCTGCTTATATACCACGTATGCGTTTCTGTTAGGGATAACGTGGCGTGAGAGCTGTATAGAAGCGAGCATTGTCTGTTTCGGGCTATCTAGTACATCGACATGACTCGAACTTATCTTACCGCAATATAATTCATAGCAAGCTCATTACTTAAATACCAGATGTTATTGATCTTTTCTGGCATGAGCACTTCACACTTTAACTTCAGACTTGTTACTTGCTAAACGATATGCGCCAAGCTCACACGTTTAAGGTGTTTATATGATGTATTAAACACATATCAGAAGGTGATGTGTAAAGTAGAGTTATAAGTAATGAGCTATATAATAAATAAATGATAATTTAATTAATTATGTTCGCTGCCTATGCTTTATTGCGGAACTATATCAAGATGTTTGGTTTTGTTAATACCAACTCCGAAGAAGTTGAATGTACTAAAGCGTAATTACCCGATACAAGAGAGCGTTATTGAGGGCTTTGTTGCGTAATTAAATTTAGATATAGAGCCAACCCGTTTCGCGTATTTCTTAGTCAATACGACAAGTTTTAGGCATACCTAACCTAGTAAGCTTGTTCAACGCTTTTATCATCGCGTAAGTTTCACCCACCTGGGCATTGTAATTTCTTAAGCTCAGTTTCCCTCCTAACAACTGTTTAACTCGATACATCGCTGTTTCTGAGAGTGAACGCTTGTGGTATCCATACCGCTCTTTCCAATACTTATTTGAGCCGTATAATTTCTGGCAACCCACGGCGAGATTTCGAGGGTGACCACGCTCCCAGAAGGCTGCCCCTTCTCTTGGGGGAATAAGCGCAATGGCTCCCTTAATCTTAATAGCAGCGTGACACGCTCTCGTGTCGTAAGCGCCATCACCAGACACCTCAAGGAT
>NZ_JAKEUW010000142.1:0-1213 GCF_022398115.1 Vibrio sp. Isolate22
AATCGTAGATCAGAATGCTACGGTGAATACGTTCCCGGGCCTTGTACACACCGCCCGTCACACCATGGGAGTGGGCTGCAAAAGAAGTGGGTAGTTTAACCTTCGGGAGGACGCTCACCACTTTGTGGTTCATGACTGGGGTGAAGTCGTAACAAGGTAGCCCTAGGGGAACCTGGGGCTGGATCACCTCCTTATACGAAGATATTCACGATAAGTGTCCACACAGATTGATACGGTTTAGAAAGTAAAAGAGACGATATTGGGTCTGTAGCTCAGCTGGTTAGAGCGCTCGCCTGATAAGCGGGAGGTCGGTGGTTCAAGTCCACTCAGACCCACCAATATCGACTTAGATGGGGCTATAGCTCAGCTGGGAGAGCGCCTGCCTTGCACGCAGGAGGTCTGCGGTTCGATCCCGCATAGCTCCACCATCTTTAAGTGTTCTTATTTCTTTATAATAGAAAGTAGAATCTTTAAAAATGGTTCATTTATGAATCAAGCTCTTTAACAATTTGGAAAGCTGACTGATTNAGCGCTCGCCTGATAAGCGGGAGGTCGGTGGTTCAAGTCCACTCAGACCCACCAATATCGACTTAGATGGGGCTATAGCTCAGCTGGGAGAGCGCCTGCCTTGCACGCAGGAGGTCTGCGGTTCGATCCCGCATAGCTCCACCATCTTTAAGTGTTCTTATTTCTTTATAATAGAAAGTAGAATCTTTAAAAATGGTTCATTTATGAATCAAGCTCTTTAACAATTTGGAAAGCTGACTGATTTAAATAACAAGTTATTTAAATCAAATTAAAAGTTCTCAATGTTTATCTTTAGATAAACACAACACAAACACATTCAAGTGTCTTGTATTCAAAATTGAGTCCGGCAAACACGTAATAAGAACTAACCCTTCTTGTTACAACCAAAACCTTGGTTGTTTAYCATACATAAAGACCTCTTCGGGTTGTATGGTTAAGTGACTAAGCGTAYACGGTGGATGCCTTGGCAGTCAGAGGCGATGAAGGACGTATTAACTTGCGATAAGCCCAGATTAGACAGTAAAAGTCATTTGAGTCTGGGATTTCCGAATGGGGAAACCCACTTACATAAGTAAGTATCTTGTTGTGAATACATAGCAACAAGAGGCAAACCGGGGGAACTGAAACATCTAAGTACCCCGAGGAAGAGAAATCAACCGAGATTCCGAAAGTAGCGGCGAGCGAA
>NZ_JAKEUW010000143.1:0-1193 GCF_022398115.1 Vibrio sp. Isolate22
CAATGCTTTTCGTTTTGTCTGAGCAGTAGCCGCATGGTGTAGCCGCATGGTTAGTTGGCAAAAATGAATCAGTACCATGAATGGCAAAGACTTGAGCCCAATACCGTATCTGTCTTGAAGAAATTGAATATTGTTTTGCTAAGTAGAGAGATGACGTGCCATCTAAGTATTGCTTAGCAATGATACATTTTAGCTCTCGGCTATATTTGGACATAAAAAGACCCCCAATAATTGGTGTCCAACTATTGGGGGTCAGTTCACCAGCATCGGCTTCTTTGTATCTATAAACTCCCTCTCAACAAGCCCAGCCTCCAACAATCTCACACCACAGAGCAAAGTCATCTAGACCCATCGCTTAATCAAAATTAACCAGCATTAAGAAATAACACTTAAAACGTGTTCCTATAGCGCTTAGTGAAGCTTTAGTGCCAATTCTAACCAGTAAGCCAAGATAAGAAGCAAAACCTTTAGAGATGATTAGAGGGAGTAAATTTCCACAATAGACTACTAGCCACACCTGCCATTTTAGGAGAGATCGAATAGCGACTAACCTCAGAACCATCTATTACCAGGACGATAAGATTCTAGTCGTAAGGGTTAGGCTTATGTTCAATTGTGTAATGAACAGGGAATCGGGCTGAGCCTTTGCCGAATGCTTTCGACTGCAGCACTAGACACTATGTTCAGGTACAGGAAAGACACGCTATATCTCGCAAAGCTTCTGAATCAAAGTAGTAACGGCGAGGTTATAAGCGAGGGGAGACAGTTAGACAAAGACTAAATGACCTGTATCTAGAAACGACGAAAGCCTAGTCGTAAGACTAGGCTTTCTAAAAGGTGTGATGTAGTGAGTTATCATTCTACCTATTCACCAATCAATTACTGAACATAGCCTAATACAACATACATTTTTGATAGATGTAAAAAAGCCCTGCTATTTCTAGCAGGGCTTTCTATATAAGTGGCGGAGTGGACGGGACTCGAACCCGCGACCCCCGGCGTGACAGGCCGGTATTCTAACCAACTGAACTACCACTCCGCAGTGGACTACTTGTCGTCGCTGACAAGTCGTTCATAATTTAAAGCCTGGCGATGTCCTACTCTCACATGGGGAAGCCCCACACTACCATCGGCGCTATTGTGTTTCACTTCTGAGTTCGGCATGGAATCAGGTGGGTCCACAATGCTATGGT
>NZ_JAKEUW010000144.1:0-1087 GCF_022398115.1 Vibrio sp. Isolate22
CTTTCCAGAGCCTTCGTCTGTCTCATTAAAAGCTTAAGGGCTAATCCAATTTCGCTCGCCGCTACTTTCGGAATCTCGGTTGATTTCTCTTCCTCGGGGTACTTAGATGTTTCAGTTCCCCCGGTTTGCCTCTTGTTGCTATGTATTCACAACAAGATACTTACTTATGTAAGTGGGTTTCCCCATTCGGAAATCCCAGACTCAAATGACTTTTACTGTCTAATCTGGGCTTATCGCAAGTTAATACGTCCTTCATCGCCTCTGACTGCCAAGGCATCCACCGTGTACGCTTAGTCACTTAACCATACAACCCGAAGAGGTCTTATGTATGGTAAACAACCAAGGTTTTGGTTGTAACAAGAAGGGTTAGTTCTTATTACGTGTTTGCCGGACTCAATTTTGAATACAAGACACTTGAATGTGTTTGTGTTGTGTTTATCTAAAGATAAACATTGAGAACTTTTAATTTGATTAACTCGTAGAGTTAATCAGTCAGCTTTCCAAATTGTTAAAGAGCATGTATTCCGAAGAATGCATTTTCTAAAGACTCTCGCAGTCGAAAAAACCAACCAACGACATAAGAAGTGGTTTGGAGTTTTAACTTCCAAGAATATTTAGAGAATGGTGGGCGATACCGGGCTCGAACCAGTGACCCCCTGCTTGTAAGGCAGGTGCTCTCCCAACTGAGCTAATCGCCCACGAAAAGTTTTAATTCCTTCGTGGAGAAAGAATGGTGGGTCGTGCAGGATTCGAACCTGCGACCAATTGATTAAAAGTCAACTGCTCTACCAACTGAGCTAACGACCCAATGGTATCCCGTAGGGGAGTCGAACCCCTGTTACCGCCGTGAAAGGGCGGTGTCCTAGGCCTCTAGACGAACGGGACACTGGATTGAAGAACTTGGGAGTTCTTCGTCTCTTTACTTTCTAAACCGTATCAATCTGTGTGGACACTTATCGTGAACATCTTCGTATAAGGAGGTGATCCAGCCCCAGGTTCCCCTAGGGCTACCTTGTTACGACTTCACCCCAGTCATGAACCACAAAGTGGTGAGCGTCCTCCCGAAGGTTAAACTACCCACTTCTTT
>NZ_JAKEUW010000145.1:0-1041 GCF_022398115.1 Vibrio sp. Isolate22
CTATGTATTCACAACAAGATACTTACTTATGTAAGTGGGTTTCCCCATTCGGAAATCCCAGACTCAAATGACTTTTACTGTCTAATCTGGGCTTATCGCAAGTTAATACGTCCTTCATCGCCTCTGACTGCCAAGGCATCCACCGTGTACGCTTAGTCACTTAACCATACAACCCGAAGAGGTCTTTATGTATGGTAAACAACCAAGGTTTTTGGTTGTAATAAGAAGGGTTAGTTCTTATTACGTGTTTGCCGGACTCAATTTAATGCTCTTTATTTTCACTTTAAAAAGTGAAGACAAAAAGCCAAGACACTTGAATGTGTTTGTGTTGTGTTTATCTAAAGATAAACATTGAGAACTTTTAATTTGATTAACTCTTAGAGTTAATCAGTCAGCTTTCCAAATTGTTAAAGAGCAAGAGTTTCAAAGCGTTAAACTTTTAACCCATTTTTAAACACACTCGTAAGAATGCTTAAAGATGGTGGGCGATACCGGGCTCGAACCAGTGACCCCCTGCTTGTAAGGCAGGTGCTCTCCCAACTGAGCTAATCGCCCATAAAAGTTTTAATTCCTTATGGAAGGAATGGTGGAGCTATGCGGGATCGAACCGCAGACCTCCTGCGTGCAAGGCAGGCGCTCTCCCAGCTGAGCTATAGCCCCATATTTTTATTTCCTTGGGAGGAAATGGTGGGTCGTGCAGGATTCGAACCTGCGACCAATTGATTAAAAGTCAACTGCTCTACCAACTGAGCTAACGACCCAATGGTATCCCGTAGGGGAGTCGAACCCCTGTTACCGCCGTGAAAGGGCGGTGTCCTAGGCCTCTAGACGAACGGGACACTGGATTGAAGAACTTGGGAGTTCTTCGTCTCTTTACTTTCTAAACCGTATCAATCTGTGTGGACACTTATCGTGAACATCTTCGTATAAGGAGGTGATCCAGCCCCAGGTTCCCCTAGGGCTACCTTGTTACGACTTCACCCCAGTCATGAACCACAAAGTGGTGAGCGTCCTCCCGAAGGTTAAACTACCCACTTCTTT
>NZ_JAKEUW010000146.1:0-935 GCF_022398115.1 Vibrio sp. Isolate22
TGGCGGGTGCGTCAGATGCCGATGGTGAAACGCTATCGATTGACTCTGTGACTTACACAGGAACGGATGGCGGGTGCGTCAGATGCCGATGGTGAAACGCTATCGATTGACTCTGTGACTTACACAGGAACGGATGGTGTTTTAACCAACAACAATGACGGTACTTACAGCTTTGAGCCGAATGAGAACTTCAATGGCGAAGTGGACCTAAGCTTCTCCGTGACCACTGGCTCAGAAACGGTGGATGCGACCATTGGTGTGACGGTCGATGCGGTGAACGATACGCCATTGGCGGGTAGCACGTCTTATACCGTGAATGAAGATCACTCGATCACCATCAGTAACGAGCAGTTGTTAGCGAACTCCTCGGATGTAGAAGGTGATGTGTCGGTAAGTACGGTCACTTACGGTGGCTCTGATGGTGTGTTCACGACCAACGATGATGGCACGTATACGTTTGCACCGAATGAGRACTTCAACGGTGATGTGAGCTTCAAYGTTGTCATCCGTGATGAGGACGGAGAAACGGCGTCAACGACAGCGGGCCTAACCGTTGTAGAAGTGAACGATCCACCGGTCGCGGGTTCAACCAGTTACTCCATTAATGAAGATGAAGTGATTAACTTCACTGAAGCGCAGTTACTGGCTCAATCGAGTGATGTGGAAGGCGATGTCAGCCTAGACAGTGTAACGTACACGGGCACTGACGGCATCTTAACGGCGAATGACGACGGCACCTACAGCTTTGCACCGAATGAGAACTTCAACGGTGGTGTGAGCTTAACGGTTGTGGTTGCCGATGAAGATGGWGAGAAAGTMTCGACGACGGCCGAAGTGGATGTGAAGGCCGTTAATGATGCGCCAGTGAGCGGTGATTTGGCTTACACGGTCAATGAAGACGCATCGATTACCTTGAGCCAAGCGCAATTGTTGGC
>NZ_JAKEUW010000147.1:0-889 GCF_022398115.1 Vibrio sp. Isolate22
GTATTGGAAAGAGCGGTATGGTATTGGAAAGAGCGGTATGGATACCACAAGCGTTCACTCTCAGAAACAGCGATGTATCGAGTTAAACAGTTGCTAGGAGGGAAACTGAGCTTAAGAAATTACAATGCCCAGGTGGGTGAAACTTACGCGATGATAAAAGCGTTGAACAAGCTTACTAGGTTAGGTATGCCTAAAACCTGTCGTATTGACTAAGAAATACGCGAAACGGGTTGGCTCTATATCTAAATTTAATTACGCAACAAAGCCCTTCTGGCGCCGCGTGTGTCGTGATATTACCCTGACTATCGAGAAAATAGATGTCGAAGTCAGGCCCAATCAACATCAAAGTATGGAATATAGATTTAAGGGCTTTAGGATTGTAATCCGTGCCAATCATCAGCGGGTTATCGTCACGCATGTGAACCGCGAGTTCTTTATGTAAACTTTGTTTAGTTCTCTGTTCTATGGTCTCTTTTTGCCAGTGATAAGTGTAAGCAATCACCACACTCTCAAGTAAAAACCACAAACTGGTGAACAACACTAAGCGCGATTTAAAACTCATGTTCCCTCCTCAATGGCTCTTAAGCTCAGGACGCGACACATAGACCTAAACTTTGGATTCGAACTTATAGCCCACACCCCAAACGGTTTTAATAAAGTCTGATCCGCCCCAGCAGTTTTGGACACTGAGTTAAGTGAGTACAATCACTAACGAGGTGAACAATGACAACTAAGAAAACTAGAATTAAACATTCCCCTGAATTTAAAGCAGAAGCCCTGAAGTTAGCAGATAAAGTGGGAGTAGCTGCGACAGCAAGACAGCTTTCTTTACATGAATCTCAAATCTACGGGTGGCGAAAGAACTCGAAGAAAGACACCAGTACTAGTC
>NZ_JAKEUW010000148.1:0-863 GCF_022398115.1 Vibrio sp. Isolate22
CTTTCCAGAGCCTTCGTCTGTCTCATTAAAAGCTTAAGGGCTAATCCAATTTCGCTCGCCGCTACTTTCGGAATCTCGGTTGATTTCTCTTCCTCGGGGTACTTAGATGTTTCAGTTCCCCCGGTTTGCCTCTTGTTGCTATGTATTCACAACAAGATACTTACTTATGTAAGTGGGTTTCCCCATTCGGAAATCCCAGACTCAAATGACTTTTACTGTCTAATCTGGGCTTATCGCAAGTTAATACGTCCTTCATCGCCTCTGACTGCCAAGGCATCCACCGTGTACGCTTAGTCACTTAACCATACAACCCGAAGAGGTCTTTATGTATGATAAACAACCAAGGTTTTGGTTGTAACAAGAAGGGTTAGTTCTTATTACGTGTTTGCCGGACTCAATTTAATACTCTTTATTTTCACTTTTAAAAAGTGAAGACAAAAAGCCAAGACACTTGAATGTGTTTGTGTTGTGTTTACTTCGAAAAGTAAACATTGAGAACTTTTAATTTGATTAACTCTAAGAGTTAATCAGTCAGCTTTCCAAATTGTTAAAGAGCTAATCACTTCGTAATGAAATAACCATTTTTAAAAGCACTATTAAAAATGCGCTTAAAGATGGTATCCCGTAGGGGAGTCGAACCCCTGTTACCGCCGTGAAAGGGCGGTGTCCTAGGCCTCTAGACGAACGGGACACTGGATTGAAGAACTTGGGAGTTCTTCGTCTCTTTACTTTCTAAACCGTATCAATCTGTGTGGACACTTATCGTGAATATCTTCGTATAAGGAGGTGATCCAGCCCCAGGTTCCCCTAGGGCTACCTTGTTACGACTTCACCCCAGTCATGAACCACAAAGTGGTGAGCGT
>NZ_JAKEUW010000149.1:0-848 GCF_022398115.1 Vibrio sp. Isolate22
CCTCTTTGGCCCGTAGGCATTATGCGGTATTAGCCATCGTTTCCAATGGTTATCCCCCACATCAAGGCAATTTCCTAGGCATTACTCACCCGTCCGCCGCTCGACGCCGTTATCGTTCCCCGAAGGTTCAGATAACTCGTTTCCGCTCGACTTGCATGTGTTAGGCCTGCCGCCAGCGTTCAATCTGAGCCATGATCAAACTCTTCAATTTAAGATTTTGTGACTCAACGAATACTGACTTCAAAACTAATATTCATGTAAACATGAACATGTAATTCTAAAGCTATTACCATTCCAACAGAATGGTAATGAATTGACTGTGCCAAAATTAAGTAAACTTAACTTTGTATTGGTCACTCAGTTCATTGAAATCAATTTTGATTCCGAAGAATCTGTTTTATCTAACGATAAAACGTTTTGATATTCATCAACGAGTGCCCACACAGATTGATAGGTTTAAATTGTTAAAGAGCTTTGCTTTCAGTGCCTTAGCACTTAAGCAGGACGCGTATAATACGCTTTCTACTTTGAAAGTCAACATAAAATACTAAGAAAACTTAGAACTCTATGGTGACTTGTCTACTTTGTAGACAAAGTCGAAATTAAAGCCTGGCGATGTCCTACTCTCACATGGGGAAGCCCCACACTACCATCGGCGCTATTGTGTTTCACTTCTGAGTTCGGCATGGAATCAGGTGGGTCCACAATGCTATGGTCGCCAAGCAAATTTTAAAATTCGGAAAGCTGTTTCTGTTCTCTTCAAACTCATTCAAGCGTTTGTATCTTTGAGTCCATCAAAACCCCTTGGGTGTTGTATGGTTAAGCCTCACGGGCAATTAGTACAGGTT
>NZ_JAKEUW010000015.1:0-102879 GCF_022398115.1 Vibrio sp. Isolate22
GGAGGTATGGTGGGCACAAGTGCAAGAAAGTGGAATTAAGCCATTGAAAGAGTTCGCACGAAAACTGAGGCCTTATCTTCACGGTATTATTGGATCGGCAAGTTATCCGCTCAACACCTGCACATTGGAAGGGATAAACAACAAAATAAAGTTAATCAAGCGAATGGGGTATGGGTATCGAGATACAGACTACTTCTTCTTGAAGATAAAAGCGGCTTTCCCCGGAAAGCCGCGATGAACCTTTTTTATGCCGATTTACTGCCAATAGAAAGCCTTATTAGTATCAGGTGATTGATATTAGGCCAGTTGCATTATTGAATGCATCATCATCTTGGAATTATCTGAGATTTACCTCGCTCGACTTCCAATTTTTCTCTATAATATGCCGCCTATAAAGTAGTGGCGACTCGCTAGTACAGAATAAAACTTACGACTAAACGTGGAGTAAAAGATGCCTTCTCAAAGCCCAGTGATTACGGTTGATGGACCAAGTGGTGCAGGTAAAGGTACCCTGTGTATGTTACTAGCAGATAAGCTAGGCTTTCATCTTCTAGATTCAGGTGCGATCTATCGCGTACTGGCTTTAGCAGCAATTCATCACGGTGTAGATACTGAATCGGAAGACGCTTTAGTTCCTCTTGCAACTCACTTAGACGTTCAGTTTATTGCTGAAGGCGACCTAGTTAAGGTTATCCTAGAAGGTGAAGATGTGTCTGGTGAACTTCGTAAAGAAGAGACTGGCATGGCGGCTTCAAAAGTTGCTGCATTACCTCGCGTACGTGAAGCACTACTTCGTCGTCAGCGTGCTTTCAGCGCAGCGCCAGGTTTGGTAGCTGATGGTCGCGATATGGGAACCGTTGTCTTCCCTGAAGCAGAAGCAAAAATATTTTTAGATGCAAGTGCAGAAGAGCGTGCGACTCGCCGCCTTAAACAGTTGCAACAGAAGGGGTTAGATGTTAAATTTGACGAACTTTTGAGCGAGATCCAAGAGCGAGACGACCGAGATCGTAATCGCCCAGTGGCACCACTTCGCCCTGCAGAGGATGCTCTAGTGCTTGATTCCACCTCAATGAATATTGAGCAGGTAGTAGAAAAAGCACTACACTATATTGAATCGAAACTAGCTGGGTAATTCTGCCCGGCTGGCAAGAACGTTGGTCGCAAGGATGATGACCGGCGAATTTATCAACCCCATGTGGTAGGATACCCATGGACGTTTAATTATTGAAGATTAAATAATGACTGAATCTTTTGCTCAACTCTTTGAAGAGTTTCTAAACGAAACAGAATTCCAACAAGGCAGCATCGTTAAAGGTACTGTAGTAGCTATCGAGAACGGTTTCGTTCTTGTTGACGCTGGTCTTAAGTCTGAATCTGCTATCCCTGCTGAACAGTTCAAGAACGCTGCTGGCGAACTTGAAGTTGAAGTTGGCGCTGAAGTAGACGTAGCTCTAGACGCTGTTGAAGATGGTTTCGGTGAGACTCAACTTTCTCGTGAGAAAGCTAAGCGTCACGAAGCTTGGATCGTTCTTGAGAAAGCTTGCGAAGAAGCTGAAACTGTTGTTGGTATCATCAACGGTAAAGTTAAAGGCGGTTTCACTGTTGAACTAAACGGTATCCGTGCTTTCCTTCCAGGTTCTCTAGTAGACGTACGTCCTATCCGTGACACTGCTCACCTAGAAAACAAAGAGCTAGAGTTCAAAGTAATCAAGCTAGACCAGAAGCGTAACAACGTTGTTGTTTCTCGTCGTGCTGTTATCGAATCTGAAAACAGTGTTGAGCGTGACGAACTTCTTGAGACTCTACAAGAAGGTACTGAAGTTAAAGGTATCGTTAAGAACCTTACTGACTACGGTGCATTCGTTGACCTTGGCGGTGTTGACGGTCTTCTACATATCACAGATATGGCTTGGAAGCGCGTTAAGCACCCATCAGAGATCGTTAACGTTGGTGACGAAATCCTAGTTAAAGTTCTTAAGTTCGACCGTGAGCGCACTCGTGTTTCACTAGGTCTTAAGCAACTAGGCGAAGATCCATGGGTAGCAATCGCTAAGCGTTACCCAGAAGGTCACAAGCTTTCTGGTCGTGTTACTAACCTAACTGACTACGGCTGCTTCGTTGAAATCGAAGAAGGCGTTGAAGGTCTAGTACACGTTTCTGAAATGGATTGGACTAACAAGAACATCCACCCTTCTAAAGTTGTTAATGTTGGCGACGAAGTTGAGGTTATGGTTCTTGATATCGACGAAGAACGTCGTCGTATCTCTCTAGGTCTGAAACAGTGTAAAGCTAACCCATGGCAGTCATTTGCAGAAATGCAAGCTAAGGGTGACAAAGTTACTGGTAAGATCAAGTCTATCACTGACTTTGGTATCTTCATCGGTCTAGAAGGCGGTATCGACGGTCTAGTACACCTATCTGACATTTCTTGGAATGTTGCTGGCGAAGACGCTGTACGTGAGTACAAGAAAGGCGACGAAATCTCAGCAGTTGTTCTAGCAGTAGATGCAGAGCGTGAGCGTATTTCTCTTGGCGTTAAGCAAATGGAAAACGACCCGTTCAACGCATACGTTGCTGACAACAAGAAAGGTGTTCTTGTAAACGGTACTGTTACTGCAGTTGACGCGAAAGGCGCTACTATCGAGCTAATCGAAGGCGTTGAAGGTTACATCCGCGCTTCTGAAGTATCTCGCGATCGTATCGAAGATGCATCTCTAATCCTAAGCGTTGGTGACAGCGTTGAAGCTAAGTTCACAGGTGTAGACCGTAAGAACCGCGTAATCAACCTATCTATCAAAGCTAAAGATGAAGCTGATGAGCAAGAAGCAATGGCTTCACTGAACAAGTCTGAAGAAGGCGCGTTCGGTAACGCAATGGCAGACGCATTCAAAGCTGCTAAAGGCGAATAATTTAACTTTTCGCTAAGAAAGGAGCCGTAAGGCTCCTTTTTTTTTGCTTATTTTTCCGATAGGTCTATAATTTCTAAAAAGAAAACCAACGAGGGTAACTATGACTAAGTCTGAATTGATTGAAAGACTGTGCGCTGAGCAAACGCATCTTTCTGCAAAAGAAATTGAAGACGCTGTAAAAGATATTTTAGAGCATATGGCTTCAACACTAGAAAGTGGTGATCGAATCGAAATTCGCGGTTTTGGCAGCTTTTCTCTGCATTATCGTGAGCCTCGTGTTGGACGTAACCCAAAGACTGGTGACAAGGTAGAGTTAGAAGGTAAATACGTTCCTCACTTCAAACCAGGTAAAGAGCTACGTGAACGAGTAAACACAGGAATGTAGTCTACTTATCGGAATTATGAAAAGCGGCATACTATAATGTATGCCGCTTTTTTATGACCATAATATGGTGGTCTGATTAGTAATTTTCCTGCATAATCGTACAGCTAACCAACCAATGAGTGATGAACTATGAAAATTATAAAAATAGTCGCCGTTATCGCACTTTTCCTAATTGCACTGGCTTTAGGCTCTCAAAACCAAACTATCGTGAATTTTAACTACCTGCTAGCACAAGGTGATTTCCACCTCTCCAGCCTATTGGGTATTGTCTTCATTTCAGGCTTTGCTCTTGCTTGGTTAGTCTTTGGTAACATGCATATGCGATCTCAGCTGAAAATTCATCGCTTGAAGAAGCAACTCAATAAGCAATCAAAGCAGGTCGCTGCTGATACTAAAGCTTAAAGGCTATATTTGATGTTAGAGTTACTGTTCTTACTTTTGCCGATTGCAGCCGCTTATGGTTGGTATATGGGTAATCGTAATGCTCAGCAAGAAAAACAAAAGCAATCACACCAGATCTCCCGTCAATACGTGACGGGTTTGAACCTATTACTGTCAGACCAATCTGACAAAGCGGTTGATCACTTCATAGAGCTGCTTCAAGTAGACAATGAAACCATCGATACTCACTTGGCCTTGGGCAATCTGTTCCGTTCAAGAGGCGAAGTAGACCGCGCTATTCGCATTCACCAAAACCTTATTTCCCGTTCAGGGCTTACTCTCGACCAGAAAAACCTCGCACTGCAACAATTAGCAAAAGACTATATGGTCTCTGGCTTTCTTGATCGCGCTGAAAAAATCTTTGAACAGTTGGTTGATGAACCTGATCACAAAGAGGGCGCTCTGCAGCAGTTAGTTGCAATTTACCAGCAAACTCGAGAGTGGAATAAAGCGATACATTATGGAAATATCCTAGTAAAGCTTGGTAAGAAGAAAATGAAGATGCGTGCTACGGTTGCGCATTTTTGGTGTGAACTTGCGATGCAAGAACAAGCCGATGGCAATCGCTCTAAAGCACTAGCGCATTTTAAGAAAGCATTATCTGAAGACCCTAAGTGTGTACGTGCTAGCATCGCTTTGGGTAAATTCCATTTAGCGAATGAAGATTATCAAAAGACGATTGATTGTCTTGAGGCTGTTCTTGAGCAAGATATTGATTTTATCAGTGAGGTGTTACCGACCCTTTCTGAGTGTTACCACAAGCTTGGGCATGAAGCTCAGTTGGTTGAATTCCTTAAAGCTTGTATCCAGAAGAAAGCTGGCGTGTCGGCTGAATTGATGTTGGCTCAGCTAGTCGCTCATCATGAAGATATTGGTTCTGCTCAAGAGTTACTGACTAAGCAACTCGTGAAAAACCCAACCATGAAAGGTTTCTATCGATTGATCGATTACCACCTAGCAGAAGCTGAAGAAGGTCGAGCAAAAGAAAGCTTAACCACGCTTCAATCTATGGTTGGTGAACAGCTTAAGGTTAAGCCTCATTACCGTTGTCGTCAGTGTGGGTTCTCGACACACTCAATGTATTGGCACTGCCCTTCATGTAAAGGGTGGGGGACGGTCAAGCCTATTCGTGGGCTAGATGGTGAATAGATTTGTGGTCATTTAAGACCAAATTATTAATTGCAGCTTTCGGGCTGCATTTTTATGACTGTTATATACCACCTGCATAGGTGGGATAATATTTTTTAAGAAAGTTAACTGCGTTAGGAGATGAAATGAACGACCAAAAAATCATTGTAGCTTTGGATTATGACAACCAAGCGGATGCGTTAGCCTTTGTTGACCGTATTGATCCAGCATCTTGCCGCCTAAAAGTGGGTAAAGAGATGTTTACCCTGTTTGGTCCTGAATTTGTTCGTGAATTACATAAACGTGGTTTCTCAGTATTCTTGGATCTTAAATTCCACGATATCCCGAACACATGTTCAAAAGCAGTACGTGCAGCAGCTGAACTGGGTGTATGGATGGTGAACGTACACGCAAGTGGTGGCGAGCGCATGATGACAGCTTCACGCGAAATCTTGGAACCTTATGGTAAAGATCGCCCATTACTGATTGGTGTAACAGTACTGACGAGCATGGAGCAATCGGACTTAGCTGGTATCGGTTTAGATCTTGAGCCACAACAGCAAGTAATGCGTTTAGCTTCTTTAACTAAAAACTCAGGTCTTGACGGTGTGGTGTGTTCAGCACAAGAGGCTTCTTTATTGAAAGGTGCTCTTGGCCAAGAGTTCAAACTGGTGACTCCAGGCATTCGCCCTGTAGGTGCCGATGTTGGTGACCAGAAGCGCATCATGACGCCTTCTAAAGCGATTGAATCAGGTTCTGACTACCTAGTTATTGGTCGTCCAATTACTCAGGCTGCAGACCCTGCAGCTGTACTTGCTGAAATCAACGGCACACTAGCTTAACTTTCTCTTATAGCTAGCGTGAAACAAATAAAAAGGCCAGCAATTAGCAGGCCTTCTTGTTTGGATTGGAGTGTGCTTTCTTAGCTAATTATACTGGTGCACCACTATGGAATTTAAAGTCGCTGTCGTCTGAAGTGATCAGGTCTGCTTCCACTTGAGCGAAATGAGCAATACGCTCTGAGATATCTTTGCCAGCGATTTGCTCGGCCAACTCAAGGTAATCTTGGTAGTGACGAGCCTCTGAACGAAGTAGAGATACGTAAAACTTCTCCATGTCTTCTTCTAAGAAAGGTGCTAATTTGGCAAAGCGCTCACAAGAGCGTGCTTCAATAAAGGCACCGATGATCAGTTTATCGACTAGAGCATCTGGTTCGTACGTCTTTACTTGTTTGATTAGCCCTTTAGCGTAACGACCCGCTTCAATCGGCTGGTAAGTCACGCCTTTCTTCTCCATTAATTCCATCACTTGATAAAAGTGGTGCAGTTCTTCTTTGATCAGCAGAACCATCTTATCGATAAGGTCAGCGCCGTAATTACAGCCTTCTTTCGCTGTGATTTGCTTCGATACGTTGCTCTTACCACGAAGTGACTCTAAATCACCAATGCGACGGTAGGCGAATTGCTCGTATGGTAAGATCCATTCATTCAGTTGTTTAGCACTTTCTTTATCTACCGCGTATTTACGGATAAGGAATAAAGCGCTTTGCGCTGCTTTAAGTTCACACAGCATGTGATCGCGCAAAATGATGTGAAGGTTTTCAGGCTTTTTGGCTTCATCGATCCATGAATCTGGCGTTTCAGCTTTTAGAAAAGAGTGGATTGGAGCGAGTAGTTCTTGATACATGGTCGGAGCTGGTTTGTTGATAATGCGGGAGTTTATCACAGCTAATAGGATCTCCCTATATCGAGAAAGGAAATTCGTCAGCGATAAAAAAGGCCACCTTAGAAATCTAAAGGTGGCCTTTTCAATAGTTTGAATTAAGCAGCAGTTACCACTTTTTCTTCTGACCGAATAGCGCGTCCATATCGTCTTCGCGCTCTTTTGATTCCATCTGCTGTAAATCGTGTGCGTTTTTGTCTTGGCGTTTTTGGTCAAGGTCATTCAGCATCTGCTGAAGCTTCTCTTTCGCTTTTGTCGAGTAAGCATCATTCTTGGTCGCTAATGCGTCAATACCTTTGCGAAGAAGCTGGATAGCAGTACCAGGTTGGCCTCGCGAAATTGAATCATTGGCACGCTTGATTACGTTCTCAATGTTGATTCGAATCTGAATAGTCTCTAAGCGAGCGTTTTCCACTACATACGCTTGGGTTTCGAAACGACCTTTGTTGTGCTCATTACGAACCGTGTCACGCAGGCGTTTAACCAGTTTAAGCATCATGATTGCTTGCTTGTCACTGCTTGGAACTCTAAAGGCCGTGCTTTCGCCGCCTTGGTAGTTCTCTTTAAGCTGAGTGATTTGCTGTTTTACGCTTTCAATGCGCTGGGCAAGTTGCTTATTTTTGGGGTCGAGCTGATACATGTTCTCTAATGCATCAAGAATTCGATTGTTTAAGCATACAAGAAGATCTTGGCTAAACGGCATGTGGTGTGCATTACCAATAAGCTCTTCTGTTCCATCAATTATGGTTAAATAACGAGAAGCTTCCTGTTTCTTCGCTGTTTCTACCTTAACTTTGTACTGAAGCATGATGTTGTAACCTAATACCAACACCAAAAGAATCGCTACTAAGGCAATAATTAAACCAGGGTTATTCATATATTTATGTCTGCTTATTGTTTTCTTGAGCTAACCAGAGAGGATACACGATTCCATTGTGTATCGGCACTCGTAAATTGCAATTTTTGATTATCTCTTGTTGAGCACAATCGGCAATCAAAACTTACCAACTAATGTATGGGAATGAGGGCTGGGTTGCAAAGCTGTAGTGATGTTTTTGTTTGTTAACCGAGAAAAAATCAATTTTTCTGTCTTTTTGGCGCTTGAAACGTTATAACTATTAATTATATTACATGAGACTAGAATGCTCTCTTTGCAAATAAGTTAGCACAGAAATGAGTAAAGGATTACGAGGTTAGATATGAAGTTACAGCAACTGAAGTACATTGTTGAGGTTGTAAACCATAACCTAAATGTTTCTGCGACAGCGGAGAGTTTATACACATCTCAGCCGGGTATCAGTAAACAAGTTAGATTGCTGGAAGATGAGCTGGGTATCCAGATCTTTGAGCGAAGCGGCAAGCATTTGACTCAGGTTACTCAAGCTGGCGAGGATATCATTCGTATCTCTCAAGAGATTCTAGCTCGTGTTGAAAGTATTAAAGCCGTAGCAGGTGAGCATACCCATCCTGAGATGGGGACATTGAATATTTCAACGACTCATACTCAAGCACGTTACGCTCTGCCTGATGTGATCAAAGGTTTCACAGCACGTTACCCTAAGGTGTCGCTTCACATGCACCAAGGTACGCCAAGCCAAATGTCTGAGGCTGTTGCCAAAGGAACGGCAAACTTCGCGATCGCGACAGAAGCACTTCACCTTTACCAAGACGCGATCATGCTACCTTGTTATCACTGGAACCGTTCTATCGTGGTCACAAAAGATCACCCACTGGCTCAAAAGCAGAATATCACTATTGAAGATCTGGCGGCGTACTCTCTGGTAACTTACGTCTTCGGCTTTACTGGCCGTTCTGAGCTGGATACTGCATTTAACAGAGTGGGTCTAACACCACGCGTGGTATTTACGGCAACGGATGCCGATGTAATCAAAACTTATGTCCGTATGGGCATTGGTGTTGGTGTGATTGCGAGTATGGCGATTGACCATGAGCAAGACACTGATTTGGTAGCGATTGATGCGAGCCACCTATTTGGTGCGAGTACAACCAGCATTGGCTTTAGAAAAGGTACGTTCCTGCGTTCTTACATGTTTGATTTCATGGAGCGCTTTGCACCTCACTTAACTCGTCCAGTGGTAGAGCAAGCTATCTCTTTGAAATCAAATGAAGAGATCGAAGAGATGTTTAAAGATATCGAGCTTCCAGTTCGTTAATCACAACATACAAACTAGATTCTTAATCGGCCTGTAGTGACAGGCCGTTTTTCTTTTTGGCATTTACCGTTCACCTTTCGTTCTCTTTACCTCGAACCTTTTCATTTAAGCCGGTTACCCCTACAATCCACGCACCATAGGGGGAAGCATGCATTCACGATTTAAAATACTCGACTCATTTTTGCTTGAGCACCAAGTTTATTGGCGTTCTGAGCCTTTTCACCTAAGCCAAACACAGCAGCAGCCATGGCAAGACGTTAACTCGCCACTTGTTGACTGGTTAAATAGCTTAACGACTGAAAATATTCAGAGCTTGAAAGAAAAGCCTGATCTGTTGATCACTGAGCTCGGTCGTTTTCTGCCCCAGCTTACGCAGGCTCATCAAAGCACCCAATTTACCAATACAGCTCTCAAAGGCTTGCGGCTTCCTAGAGGGACTGAAGACGGTATCCCTGGAAGAAAGTTGCAGCAAATCGTATCTATGGGTGAAGTGTCGCTTGAACATCACCACGGTGAAGAGTGGTTGGAGTGGTGTTCTGGTAAAGGGTTCCTAGGACGAATTTTGTCTCAGCAATCGAGCCAAAAGGTGACCAGCTTTGAATGGCAACAATCACTGTGTGAGAGCGGGCAAAAAATAGCGGATGCACAACATCTAGAGATGACCTTTGTGCAAGGTGACGCGTTTTCTGAGAGTGCTGACAAGGTGTTTAATCCAAATCAACATGCTGTCGCGCTGCATGCCTGTGGTGATCTTCATGTCGAGTTGGTTAAAAAGTCTGTATCGCATGGGCTTCCTGCTGTGACTATATCTCCTTGTTGTTATCACCTTATTCGTGATGAAAACTACCAACCGATGTCATCAGTGGCAAAGACCTCGGCTTTAACATTGAGCAAGAGTGATTTACGAATCCCATTGCAAGAAACCGTGACCGGTGGTGAGAGGGTTAAGCGTCATCGTCAATTGGAGATGAGTTATCGCCTAGGCTTCAGTCAGTTACTTAAGGCTGAAATGGGAATTGATGAATACATTCCTGTGCCGAGTATCAAAAAATCAGAGCTAGCTGAAGGGTTTGAATCGTTCTGTCGTTGGGCATGTGAAGTAAAAGAGTTGTCGCTTGGTTCTAATATCGATTTTGACTCTTATCTATTGCAAGGCGAAGCGCTTTTCTGGGAAATGGAAAAGTTAAGTCTGGTTCAGCAGGTTTTCAGACGCCCATTAGAGATATGGCTAGCATTAGACCGAGCGATTTATTTAAAAGAACAAGGCTATGAAGCAACCATAGAAGAGTTTTGTGAACGTAGCGTCACACCCAGAAACTTGTTGATTCATGGTGTTAAGAGCGACCGATAAACGGTGCGGCTACTAGAAAGTGTGCTTCTCACAGCTTTCGAACATGAGTGTTACAGAGACAAAAAAGCCAGTTCGATATAATCGGACTGGCTTTTTTTCATGTGTATGATTCAACAGAGCGCCTCAACGAGAAAATTTGACGCTCAGTGAGTCATGACATCATTAGTTGAACATCGCGATAGCTTCAGCTGGATCTACGTATTCTAGGTCAAAGCTCTCTGCAACTTCTTTACAAGTCACTTTACCGTGAATCACGTTAAGACCTTCTAGGAAGCCTCTGTCTGATAGAAGTGCTTCGCGGTAACCTTTGTTCGCTAGCTTAACAATGTAAGGAAGTGTTGCATTGTTTAGTGCGTAAGTTGAAGTGCGAGCAACAGCGCCAGGCATGTTTGCAACACAGTAGTGAACTACGTCATCAACGATGTAAGTTGGTTCTGCGTGAGTTGTCGCGTGAGAAGTTTCGAAACAACCACCTTGGTCGATTGCAACGTCAACAACTGCTGAGCCTGGTTTCATCTTAGCGATGTGCTCTTTTGTAACCAGTTTAGGCGCTGCTGCACCTGGGATCAGTACTGCACCAATCACTAGGTCTGCTTCTAGAACATGCTTCTCGATAGCGTCTTCAGTAGAATAAACCACTTTTGCGCGACCTTGGAACTCTTCGTCAAGGCGACGAAGCGTATCTACGTTGCGGTCAAGAATCGTTACATCAGCGCGAAGGCCAACAGCCATACGTGCTGCGTTAGCACCTACAACACCGCCGCCAACAACAACAACTTTCGCAGGTTCAACACCTGGAACGCCGCCTAGTAGAAGACCACAACCACCGTTAGATTTCTCTAAAGTTTGTGCACCTGCTTGAATAGACATACGACCAGCTACTTCAGACATTGGTGCTAATAGTGGCAAGCGACCCATATTATCTGTTACAGTCTCATAGGCTACGCAGACAGCTTTGCTCTTGATAAGCTCTTCAGTTTGTGGAAAATCTGGTGCAAGGTGTAAATAAGTAAATAATATTTGCCCTTCGCGAAGCATAGCTCGCTCGACAGCTTGAGGTTCTTTAACCTTTACAATCATCTCTGCTTTCGCGAAAACGTCAGCAGCAGTAGGAAGAATGGATGCGCCTACAGCGATGTAATCATCGTCTGAAAAACCGATACCAGTACCGGCATTGGTTTCAACAAAAACTTGGTGGCCGTGTGAGATTAGTTCTCTCACGCTAGCTGGGGTCATACCAACGCGGTATTCGTGGTTTTTGATTTCCTTAGGTACGCCAATGATCATCCTGACTCCTCATTTTATTTTGGTTGTTTTATCTATGTGTAGGGTAATTCTGTCGAATTAATATCTAGTATAGATATGTTCAGATAAAATTTGATACTGAATATTAAAAAGTTGTAGTATATTTTTTTGCAAGGAAGTAATAAGGTGGAATAAAAAATGGCAGACAATTATAAGAAGCCGTCCAAGGAACTAGATCGTATTGACCGCAACATTCTTAATGAGTTGCAAAAAGACGGTCGTATCTCGAACGTTGAACTCTCAAAACGAGTAGGACTTTCTCCGACTCCATGTCTTGAACGTGTTCGTCGTTTAGAACGTCAAGGTTACATTACTGGGTACACAGCGTTGCTGAACCCACAGTACCTTGATGCTTCACTTTTGGTGTTTGTTGAAATCACATTGAACCGCGGTGCGCCAGATGTGTTCGAACAATTCAACACCGCTGTGCAGAAACTGGATGACATCCAAGAGTGTCATTTAGTGTCGGGTGACTTTGACTATCTTCTAAAAACACGTGTATCTGATATGGGTGCTTACCGTAAGCTACTGGGTGACACGTTACTCCGTCTACCGGGCGTAAACGACACTCGAACTTACGTGGTAATGGAAGAAGTGAAACAAACCAATCAACTTGTGATTAAAACTCGTTAGTCATAATTGGTGAAATGAAAGAAAGCGGACATTTGTTCCGCTTTCTTGCTTTCTGGAATTGGGTTTTTTGGTTTGATATGGTTAAATCAACAGTAGTTTCATTGAAACGGGCGGCCTGTGCCGCTCGCTATGTTTTTATCCCGTTTAATTATTAAGTTGGTTTATGTTCAAGCAGAGCAGTAATAAAGTAGAAACAATCATTAAAACGAGTGAAGAGCCCCAGTCTTCTCGTTTGAATGGTTCTCAACGCCTTAAAGAGTGCAGCCTGATATTGGGTGTTCTTTTCTCTATTCTACTTGCCGTTGCGTTATTAACCTTCAGCCCAGCCGATCCATCATGGTCGCAAACCGCGTGGGGTGGTGACATTCAAAACGCAGGTGGCTATCTAGGTGCATGGCTAGCAGATACGCTTTTCTTTGTGTTTGGCTCTCTGGCTTATCCACTGCCTATCTTAGTGACTGTTGCAGCTTGGGTCTTATTCCGTAAGCGTAATGAAGACGAACAGATCGACTTTATGTTGTGGGGCACCCGTTTACTTGGCTTAACGGTGCTTATCCTGACCAGCTGTGGTTTGGCTGACATTAACTTCGATGATATCTGGTACTTCTCATCAGGTGGCGTGGTTGGTGACGTATTAACGAGCCTTGCACTGCCAACGCTGAATATTCTGGGTAGTACGCTTGTGCTTCTTTTCCTTTGGGGTGCAGGCTTTACGCTTTTAACCGGTATCTCTTGGTTGAGAATTGTGGAATGGTTAGGTGAAGGTGCAATTAAGCTCTTTACTTCAGCGGTAAATAAAGCACGCGGTCAAGACCAAGAATTGCTTGAGCCAGAATTGAAAGAGTCGGCAGACCGAGATCCTCTACAAGAGAGCCGTCAGCAGCCAATCTACAATGAAGATGTTATTGAAGAGTCTAGTGCGGCATCGGAAGTTCTCGATCCTGCAATGAGCTTCTCAGCGACTAATGAATCTTCTGGTATTGCGACCAGCACCGCTAATGAAGGCGCAGCAGAAAAACGTCATTACAATATTCATATGCCTGCGGAAGCGCCGGCTAAGCAGCAGGCCCCGGTTTCTCAAGAGCCCGTTTCTCGAGTGACTCAACCCGCTGTTGCTCCTCAACCAGAAAAACCAATTGCTGCCGCCCCTGTTTATCTAGCGCCACAAGAGCCATTGGAAGAGGGCGTTGAGCGTTCTAAGCAGTTGAATGCGACGATTGAGCAGCTAGAAAGTGCTGCAATGTATGAGGATGATCTTGCAGAACAAGATCAGACAGATGCCCATGAATCTCAAGCTGCTTATCAACAATATATGCAGCAAGAACAGGAATCAGCTATTCCTGCTGATCTTATTGTGGAAGAGAGCGCAGAAACAACTCTTGATGAACAATATTCACAACCAGAGATTGAGAATGAAGCTCAAGCGTCTACAGAGTTTGATGCTGACGACGTTCAGCCTGAATCTTTGTATGCCTCACCTATGGGTGAACCAGAAGCTGATACTCAAGATGATTTCTCAGCGCACAGTGCACCATTTGATGTGCCTGAAGAGCAAGGATACGAGCAGCCTTCTGAATTTGATTCTGAAACAGTAGAGAGTGATATCGAAGAACAACCTGAATCATTCTCTTATCAGCAAGAGCAAACAGCGCAACCTGCCGGTGCGGATGAAGAGCAGGCGATTGACCTTCCTTGGGAAGAAGTAACGGAAGACGAAGATCTGAATCAGGATAAAGACGTTGCGGCCTTCCAGAATATTGTTTCTGAAGCTCAAGCGAATATGGCAGCTGCACAAAACCCATTCTTGGTTCAGCAGGAAGTTAACTTGCCGAAACCGGCAGAGCCGCTACCGACACTGGATCTATTGTTCCACCCAGAGAAGCGTGAAACATTCATCGACCGCGATGCACTAGAAGCGATCGCTCGTTTGGTTGAATCTAAGCTAGCCGACTACAAGATTAAAGCGGATGTTGTTGATATCTTCCCTGGTCCAGTAATCACACGCTTCGAGTTAGATTTGGCTCCAGGTGTCAAAGTGAGCCGTATTTCTGGCCTTTCTATGGACTTGGCTCGTTCATTGTCTGCGTTAGCGGTACGTGTTGTTGAAGTGATTCCGGGCAAACCTTATGTCGGCTTAGAGTTGCCAAACATGAGTCGTCAAACCGTATTCTTCTCAGACGTAGTGAGCAGCGAGCAGTTCCAAGAAGCTAAATCACCAACGACGGTGGTATTAGGACAAGATATTGCAGGTGAAGCTGTGATTGCTGACCTAGCTAAGATGCCACACGTTCTGGTTGCGGGTACTACTGGTTCTGGTAAATCGGTGGGTGTGAACGTAATGATCTTGAGTATGCTGTATAAGGCATCGCCTGAAGACGTTCGCTTCATCATGATCGACCCGAAAATGCTTGAGCTTTCTGTATATGAGGGTATTCCTCATCTACTATCTGAAGTGGTTACCGACATGAAAGATGCATCGAATGCGCTTCGGTGGTGTGTTGGTGAAATGGAACGTCGTTATAAGCTGATGTCAGCGTTGGGCGTACGTAACATTAAAGGCTACAACGACAAGCTTAAGATGGCTGCCGATGCAGGTCACCCAATCCACGATCCATTGTGGAAACCGGGTGATAGCATGGACCCAGAAGCGCCATTGCTCGAGAAGCTGCCATACATTGTGGTTATCGTCGATGAATTTGCCGACTTAATCATGGTAGTAGGTAAGAAAGTAGAAGAACTGATTGCACGCTTGGCACAAAAAGCTCGTGCGGCAGGTGTTCACTTGATTCTTGCGACTCAGCGCCCATCGGTTGACGTTATTACCGGTCTGATTAAAGCCAACATTCCAACGCGTGTTGCCTTTACCGTATCAACTAAGACTGACTCTCGAACCATTCTTGACCAAGGTGGTGCAGAATCGCTGCTTGGTATGGGTGATATGCTTTACTTACCGCCAGGTTCTAGTCATACAATCCGTGTTCATGGTGCGTTTGCGTCAGATGATGATGTGCACGCAGTGGTTAACAACTGGAAAGCACGTGGTAAGCCAAACTACATTGATGAAATCACCAATGGTGAGCAAACGCCTGAAACCTTACTTCCGGGTGAGAAGATGGAAGGTGATGAAGAGGTTGATCCTCTGTTTGATCAAGTAGTCGAGCACGTTGTTCATTCTCGTCGTGGTTCAGTTTCTGGTGTACAACGTCGATTCAAGATCGGTTACAACCGAGCGGCACGAATTGTTGAGCAGCTTGAGTCGCAAGGTATTGTGAGTGCTCCGGGCCATAACGGTAACCGAGAAGTCTTGGCTCCAGCGCCGCCGAAAGAGTAATCACTTAATTGTGTAGATAGGAACTCAACCCTTAATAATCGGTCATAGTTTTATGACCGATTTACCTTGTAACAGGACTATTAATGAAAAAAGTATTCGCACTTTTATTTATGAGCTTCTCAGTGTTTGCTTCTCCGAAAGAAGAGTTGAGTAGCCGCTTGGCATTGAACGCAGGGTTTAGTGCTGATTTTAAACAAGTGGTCACAAGCCCTGACGGTGATGTTGTAATGGAAGGTGAAGGCACGGTTGAAATTGCACGTCCAAGCTTATTCCGTTGGGAAACCACTTTCCCGGATGAAAACCTATTGGTCTCTGATGGGCAGAGTTTGTGGTATTACAGCCCGTTCATTGAGCAAGTCAGCATTTACTGGCAAGAGCAAGCGACATCGCAAACGCCTTTTGTACTACTGACTCGTAACCAAGAAAGCGATTGGGATAACTACAATGTGGCGCAATCGGGTAACCAATTTACGTTAACACCAACGGCAGTTGACTCTAATCAGGGTGACTTCCAGATTAATATCAATGAAAAAGGCATTGTTCAGGGCTTTAATGTGATTGAACAAGACGGTCAAAAAGGTGAGTTTACCTTCAGCAATGTGAACTTGGGTAAACCAGCAGCAGACCGCTTTACTTTTGTAGCACCGGAAGGTGTCGAGGTCGACGACCAAAGAAATTGATCGAAACAAGCCGATCGTTTGGTAGTACGTCGATAGGGGGGATGGATATGGTTTCCATCAACCTGATACCATCAAATAATCAAGAGATTGCAATTGAGTAATTACAGCTTAGATTTTGCAGGGGACGAAGATTTTCGTCCCCTTGCTGCTCGTATGAGACCAGAAACTGTAGAACAGTACATTGGTCAGCAGCACATATTAGGTCCAGGTAAACCCCTTCGTAGAGCTCTGGAAGCAGGGCATATCCACTCGATGATTCTGTGGGGGCCACCTGGTACCGGTAAAACCACGCTCGCAGAAGTAGCCGCCAATTATGCTAATGCAGAAGTGGAGCGTGTCTCTGCCGTGACATCTGGCGTGAAAGACATTCGCATCGCGATCGAAAAAGCGCGTGAAAACAAGCAAGCAGGGCGAAGAACCATCTTGTTTGTGGATGAGGTCCATCGTTTTAATAAAAGCCAGCAAGATGCTTTTCTGCCTCATATTGAGGACGGTACGGTTACCTTCATTGGTGCGACGACCGAAAACCCTTCCTTCGAGTTAAACAACGCTCTGTTATCTCGTGCGCGAGTATATAAGCTGACTTCTCTCAATACCGATGATATTGCGACGGTAATACGCCAAGCGATTGAAGATAAGCAGCGTGGTCTTGGTGACGTTCCTGCTCACTTTGCTGATAATGTTTTGGATCGTTTAGCTGAGTTAGTGAACGGTGATGCGCGTATGTCGCTTAACTATCTTGAGCTGCTGTACGACATGGCCGAAGACAACGACAAAGGCGAGAAATCGATAACCTTACAGCTGCTTGCTGAAGTGGCTGGTGAGAAAGTCGCTCGCTTTGATAATAAGGGAGATATTTGGTACGACCTAATATCCGCGGTTCATAAGTCGATACGTGGTTCAAAACCTGATGCAGCCTTGTACTGGTCGGCTCGAATGATTGCAGCCGGGTGTGACCCGCTTTATATCGTCAGGCGCTTATTGGCGATAGCTTCAGAAGATATTGGTAACGCCGACCCTCGTGCCATGCAGGTTGCGATGTCTGCTTGGGACTGCTTTACACGCATTGGTCCAGCAGAAGGTGAGCGCGCGATTGCACAGGCGGTTGTTTATTTAGCGTGTGCACCAAAGAGTAATGCGGTTTATACGGCTTGGAAGCAAGCGTTAACCGATGCTCATAATCTTCCTGAGTACGAAGTGCCTCATCATTTGCGAAATGCACCAACAACCTTGATGAAGGACATGGGCTACGGACAAGAATACCGTTATGCTCATGACGAACCGGGAGCCTACGCGGCGGGTGAAAAGTACTTGCCTCCTGAAATGGGAGAGAAGCAATACTATTTCCCAACAAAACGAGGCTTAGAGACCAAAATTGGCGAGAAGCTAGATTATCTGGCGGATTTGGATGCAAAAAGTCCACAAAAACGCTATGAAAAGTAGTCTTTTTTGGATATCGTTACCTAGTCATAAAATTTAAATTAAATCGTTACAAATTGGTCGAAATAGCACCAATTTTAGGGGTTTAGCAGTGATTCAGTAGCAAATTACTGAATATTCAAATAACTAAAGCATAGGATTAGCAATGCTGGATTCTAAATTACTTCGAGCTGAGCTGGATGAAACAGCGGCAAAATTAGCACGTCGAGGCTTCGCCCTTGATGTAGAGACAATTCGTGAACTTGAAGAAAAACGTAAGTCCCTTCAGATGAAAACTGAAGAGCTACAAGCGTTACGTAACTCTCGATCGAAGTCCATTGGTCAAGCGAAAGCAAAAGGCGACCATGAAGAAGCTGAGCGTATCCTTGCTGAAGTAGGCAACTTAGGCGCAGAACTAGACCAAGCTAAAGCAGCATTGGCTGAGCTTCAATCTGATCTAGAAACGATCACTATGTCTATTCCAAACCTGCCAGACGAGTCTGTGCCAGAAGGTAAAGACGAAGATGATAACGTTGAAGTTTCTCGTTGGGGTCAACCTAAGACTTACGACTTTGAAGTGAAAGATCACGTTGATCTTGGCGAAATGTCTGGCGGTCTTGATTTTGCTAGCGCAGTAAAAATCTCTGGTTCTCGTTTCATCGTGATGAAAGGCAAATTTGCACGTCTACACCGTGCGATTGCTCAGTTCATGTTGGACCTTCACACTGATGAACACGGCTACACAGAAATGTACGTACCGTACCTAGTGAACCACGATAGCCTATACGGCACGGGTCAACTTCCTAAGTTTGGCGAAGACTTGTTCCACACAAGCCCGCTAACTGAGCAAGTAAGTGATGTTCCTCTTAAGACGCTATCACTTATCCCTACTGCGGAAGTACCGGTAACAAACATGGTTCGCGATACCATTACAGACGAAGCTGAACTGCCACTTAAGATGACAGCTCACACTCCATGTTTCCGTTCTGAAGCGGGTTCTTACGGTCGTGACACTCGTGGTCTTATCCGTATGCACCAATTCGACAAAGTTGAACTAGTACAAATCACTAAGCCAGAAGACTCAATGGCAGCTCTTGAAGAGCTAACAGGTCACGCTGAGAAAGTACTTCAACTTCTAGACCTTCCTTACCGTAAAGTGGTTCTATGTACTGGTGACATGGGCTTCGGCGCTGCGAAAACTTACGACTTAGAAGTATGGGTTCCAGCACAAGAGACTTACCGTGAAATCTCTTCTTGTTCAAACATGTGGGATTTCCAAGCTCGTCGTATGCAAGCTCGTTTCCGTCGTAAAGGCGAGAAGAAACCTGAACTTGTGCACACACTAAACGGTTCTGGTCTTGCTGTTGGTCGTACTATGGTTGCGATTCTTGAGAACAACCAAGAAGCAGATGGCCGTATTGCTATCCCAGCAGTACTTCAGCCATACATGGGCGGCGTAACGCACATCGGCTAATCGTTTTACGATTTAATGAGCTCATAAAATATTGAAAACCCAGCCTATTGGCTGGGTTTTTTATTACTATTACCAAGGTGTAATAGTATTTTGTTATTTGTGGTTATTATTACTTAATTGACATCCGGCTATAATGTCCTCTTACCGCGGTAGGTAAAGATTTTCTCGTTTATGTATAGAGGAGGGCTTATGGCCGTAGGATGGGCTGGAGACGACAGCGTCAGCCAGCAAATACAAAACACCATCGATGATGAGATCTCTCGTGTAAGAGGAAACCTTCGAGGTGGTGAGAGTTTGCGTTATTGTGATGAGTGTGGCGACGAGATACCAGAAAAAAGACGACTCGCGATAAAAGGCGTTCGTTTGTGTATCGAATGTCAGTCATTATTAGAGCACGACGCACATCGACATTCATTGTTTAACCGTCGAGCAAGTAAAGATAGTCAATTACGTTAAACTGACGGGTATCTTCAAAATAGATAAGGCCTTACTTTTATGTAAGGCCTTTTAGTTTTATTAAATTATTTATTACTGAAGATATACGGAAATAATCACCGCTCTTGTTCAGAACAATAAATGCATTATTTAATGGCTATTTAAAGCAATGAGTATTTTGTAATGCAGTGTCGATAGCAGCGACCAATTTTTCGATATGTTGTGGTTCGCTAATAAACGGAGGCATCATATAAATTAATCTTCCGAATGGACGAATCCAAACACCTTGCTCGACAAAGTGAGCCTGTATAGTTTCCATTTCGACTGGCGAGTGGGTTTCTACGACGCCAATAGCGCCTAACCAACGAACGTCTTTAACCAGTTCATGTTTGAGCAACGGTGGCAGTAACTCTGAGAAGAGTTGTTCAATTTGTAGAGTTTGATTTTGCCAGTGGCCTTGCTCTATTAGGGATAAACTCGCGGCCCCAACGGCACAAGCTAACGGGTTACCCATAAAAGTCGGGCCATGCATGAAGCAACCTGCTTCACCTCCACATACGGTGTCCGCGACTTCTTTGCTTGCTAGTGTTGCTGAGAGCGTCATGTAACCACCAGTCAGCGCTTTGCCGACACACAAAATATCCGGTTGAATATCTGCATGCTCGCAGGCAAACAATTTACCTGTGCGGCCAAAGCCGGTCGCAATCTCATCCAAAATTAACAGCACGTTAAACTCGTCACAAAGCAAGCGAACTTGTTTTAAGAACTCAGGGTGGTAAATACGCATACCGCCAGCGCCTTGAACAATCGGCTCTAAGATCACGGCAGCGACTTCTTCATGGTGTGCGGATAGCTTTTCACGAAAGCTATCAATGTCACTTGGGTTCCACTCATCCCAAAAGCCGGTCTTTGGTGAGCCAGCGAAAATATGCTCAGGTAAAAAGCCCTTATAGAGACTGTGCATTGAGTTATCGGGGTCTGTCACTGACATCGCAGCGAACGTGTCACCATGATAACCATCTCTCAGCGTTAAGAATTTAGAGCGAGGCTGTCCTTTCGCATGCCAAAACTGAAGTGCCATTTTTAGGCTCACTTCTACCGCAACTGAGCCCGAATCAGCCAAAAATACGTGTTCAAGATTGTCTGGTGCTAGCTTAAGAAGCTTCTTACATAAATCGATAGCGGGCTGGTGGGTGATGCCACCAAACATCACGTGTGAAACCTTATCGATTTGGCTGTGCGCGGCTTCATTTAAGACCGGATGATTGTATCCGTGGATCGTTGACCACCAAGAGGACATTCCATCAATAATTCGATTTCCGCCTTCTAGTTCTAGGTAAACGCCGTCTGCATTGGTAACAGGATAGCAGGTCAGAGGTGTTAACGTTGATGTGTAGGGATGCCAGATATGCTGGCGATCAAAGGCGAGATCCATAACGATTTCCGTTCTTGTTGTGATTGCAAAATAACCAGATGTAAACTTTTGTTATTATCAATGTGTTGACAGTCTAAAGCTTGTCGGTAGACTAGCCAAGCATAAATGCAATCTCTATTGATGGAGATGCTACATCAAATAATAAAAAAGGATCGACACGTGGAAGTTCGTCATGACTGGACAGTCGCTGAAGTAAAGGCACTGCTTGAAAAACCATTTATGGATTTAATGTTTGAAGCACAACTGGTTCACAGACAGTACCAAGAGCACAACCACGTGCAGGTGAGTACTCTGTTATCGATTAAAACAGGTGCTTGTCCTGAAGATTGTAAATACTGCCCTCAAAGCGCTCACTATCGAACTGACGTTGATAAAGAGCGCTTGATGGAAGTTGAGCGCGTATTGGATGCCGCACAAAAAGCTAAGAATGCGGGCTCAACACGTTTTTGTATGGGCGCAGCATGGAAGAACCCGAAAGCGCGCGATATGCCACACCTCACCGATATGATAAAAGGTGTGAAAGGTATGGGGCTAGAAACCTGTATGACACTTGGCATGCTAACGCCAGAGCAAGCAGGTGAGTTAGCCGATGCAGGGTTGGATTACTACAACCATAACCTTGATACCTCTCCAGAGTTTTATGGCAGCATTATCACCACTCGTACCTATCAAGATCGTCTAGACACGCTATCTCACGTTCGTGATGCCGGTATGAAGATCTGTTCAGGCGGTATTATTGGTATGGGTGAAAGCACTAATGACCGTGCAGGTCTTCTGGTAGAGCTAGCGAACCTTCCGGTACACCCAGAGAGTGTGCCAATCAACATGCTTGTTAAAGTGAAAGGCACACCGATGGAAAACGTCGATGATGTTGAGTCTTTCGACTTTATTAAATTGATCGCGATCGCTCGTATCATGATGCCTAAGTCTGCGGTTCGTTTGTCTGCAGGACGTGAGAATATGAACGAACAGATGCAAGCGATGTGTTTCATGGCAGGTGCAAACTCTATCTTCTACGGCTGTAAGCTACTGACGACGCCAAACCCAGATGAAGATACAGATATGCAGCTGTTCAAGAAGTTGGGTATTAACAGCCAAGAAGTGGCTCAAAAGCCTGATGAAATTCAAGAAAATGAACTGTTAGATCAAGTGGTGGAGCGCGTTGCGGCTCGCCCTACGAAAGATGACATGTTCTACGATGCCACGGTTTAAATCACGCATTAAAGAAGCCCTTGTTCATCGCCGTGAACAAGGGTTAACACGTCAACTCAAGGTGCTTGAAAACAGTAATGGTCCATTGCTTAGTAGTGAAGGTTCACACTTCATAAACTTTTCGAGCAATGACTATTTGGGACTGGCGAACGATCCTGAGTTGGTCGAGGCATGGCAAAACGGGTTGTCTCAGTATGGTGCTGGCAGTGCAGCGTCGCCATTAGTCACCGGGTTTAGCTCAGCTCATCGAAACCTAGAAGCTCAGTTGTGTGAGTGGCTTGGATTCGACCGCGCCATTCTTTTCAGTTCTGGATTCAGCGCCAATCAAGCTTTGTTGTTCTCTCTGCTCGAGAAAGATGATGTCTTGCTACAAGACAAGCTTAATCACGCTTCTCTGATGGAAGCGGGTGTGCTTTCTCCTGCCTCAATGAAACGCTTTAAGCACAACGATGTGCAGCATCTCGAGTCGTTGCTAAGTCGTTCTCCACAATCGTTAGTCGTGACGGAGGGCGTTTTCAGCATGGATGGTGACCAAGCGCCTCTCGAAGATATCGCTAGCCTTACCAATGAATACGACGGTTGGTTGGCGGTTGATGATGCTCATGGCATCGGTGTATTAGGCGAAAGAGGGGCTGGGAGCTGCAATGCTGCACAAGTCTCACCTGATATTTTGGTGGTGACCTTTGGTAAAGCCTTTGGTCTTTCCGGTGCCGCAATTCTATGTTCATCAGAAGTGGGTGATTACTTAACCCAGTTTGCACGTCATCATGTTTATTCGACGGCAATGCCGCCTTCACAGGCTTTCGCTTTGTCCCATGCGTGTCAGATGATTCAAACCCAAGAGTGGCGCAGAGAAAAACTGATTGAGCTCGGGGGGATCTATGCGGAGCAGATGAAAGCTATACAAGGCTTTGTTGATACCAAGCCCCCTATTAAGCCATTTGTGATAGGCGAAGCGCAGGCGGCATTATCGATAGCAGAAGAGTTAAAGCGCAATCAGATATGGGTGACGGCGATAAGACCGCCGACCGTTCCGGCTGGGACGGCTCGTTTGCGAATTACATTAACCGCCAATCACAGTCAAAAGCAGGTTAACCAATTAAGCCGTTCGTTGCTTCAAGCTATCGAATTGAGCTGTGCATTAAAGGAAGAGGTTTAGCAAATGTCACAGGAAGCAGTAGTGCATGAATACCTAGGCCAAGATAAAAGTGCGATTGCCGAAGCGTTTGGTAAAGCGGCAACTACCTATGACAAACATGCTGAGTTTCAGCGTGATGTGGGCCACCGTTTACTGGATAAGCTACCAAGCGATCTTTCTGGTCTTAAGGTACTCGACCTCGGTTGCGGAACCGGCTATTTTTCAGAACAGTTGTTGAGTCGCGGTGCTGAAGTGATTTGTGCCGATCTCTCTCTTGGAATGCTAAAGAAGGCTAAGCAGCGCTGTGGTTCTGCCGTCTCTTTATATCAACAAGCTGATGCCGAACAATTGCCGTTTGCCAATGGAAGCTTTGATATTGTTTTCTCGAGCTTGGCGTTGCAATGGTGTGATGATTTGTCATCGCCGTTGAAGGAGATGAAGCGTGTTACGGCGGCTAATGGACAAGTAATCTTCTCAACTTTGCTTGATGGATCACTGTTTGAGCTAGAAAAGTCATGGTCAAAAATTGACTCACATCAACACGTTAACCATTTTATTACAATCAATCAGGTAAAAATTGCGTTAGCGCAATCTAGCTGTACGGCTCATCAACTAGACTTGCCCACCATCACCGTTTGGTACGACACTGCGTTTGAACTGATGCGAGACCTTAAAGGCATTGGCGCTAATCACGTAAGTGGTCGCTCACAAGGTTTGACAAGTCGTCGCATGTTGCAGCTTGTTGAACGGGAATATCGAGAGTTTAAAAACCATCAAGGTTTCTTACCAGCAACATATCAAGTTTGTTTAGGGGTTATTCAATTATGATTGATGCAGTATTCATTGCAGGTACGGATACCGAAGTGGGAAAAACTATGGTTTCAAAAGCGATTCTTCAAGCTTTGGCCGCACAAGATTTATCAACAATTGGTTATAAACCAGTTGCTGCAGGGTGTGAAAAGTACCCTGAAGGGTTACGTAATAGCGACGCGCTACATCTTCAAGAAGCAGCGACACAAGAGATCGCTTATGAAGATGTTAACCCGTACGCATTGCTACTACCTTCATCACCTCACATTGCAGCTAAGCATGACGGTGTGGTGATTGAAGAAGAAGTGCTATCGGCTAAGCTAGCTGAACATAAGCAGAACTCTGACATCGTTTTGGTGGAAGGCGCTGGTGGGTGGCGAGTACCTGTTTCAGACGATGAGTATTTGTCTAGCTGGGTTAAAAAAGAACAGCTTCCAGTGGTTCTGACGGTAGGTATTAAGCTAGGCTGCTTGAGCCACGCTCTATTAACTGCAGAAGCGATTCGTGCTGACGGCTTAAACCTAGTTGGTTGGGTAGCTAACCGCATTAATCCAGGTACTGAGCATTACGCGGATATTATTGCGATGCTTGAAGACAAGCTAGGTGCGCCAAAACTGGGTGAGATCCCTTACGTACCAAAAGCTAAGTCTAAGAACATTGGTAAGTACATCGATGTTCAGCCATTGCTTGCACTGTAATTAGTGACTAGGGCACAGAATAAGAAAAGGGCTGCGATTGCAGCCCTTTTGCTATGTTAAGCCTGTGTAGAGTTAAGCTTGGGATTAGTGATCTTTTGTCAGCCCCATTAGTGCTTGCTGTGTCTCTGTGATGTTTTTTTGAGCTGCTTCTGGCGTAAGAATACCGATCTGTTTTTTCGCTTCTTCTTCAGTAATCCCTAGGTGACAGCACAGTAAATCGATAGCCATTTGAGTGTTAGTACCTTCAACCATGATCCTTTCCTTTTGTTACATGAACTAGCCAATACATTAATTGACTGACACTCTAAACGGATCGCTAGAGGTAGACCATACGACTTAGGTCTAATGGACGAGTGCGAATTGCGCTACTCCCGTAATCAAATGTTTCAATTTAATGCTTAACCTTGTTTTCTTAATCTAAGACTATATGTATAAGTAAGTATAAGTCGTCAAGGTTGGAATCAATTGCTGCCTGCCTTGTCTATAACAATAAGTTTGATAAAAACAGCTTTCATGCGGAGATAAGTAATGAAGCGAGTAATGTTGTTCCTTGCAACCAACCTTGCGGTTGTATTGGTTCTAAGTGTTGTTCTTAATATTGTATACGCAGTCACAGGTATGCAACCAGGTAGCCTCTCAGGCTTACTGGTGATGGCTGCGGTATTCGGTTTCGGCGGCTCATTCATCTCACTAATGATGTCAAAGAAAATGGCACTTCGTTCTGTTGGCGGTATGGTTATTGAAAGCCCGCGTAACGAAACAGAACATTGGTTGATGGAAACGGTAAGCCGTCAATCTCAACAGGTTGGTATTGGGATGCCGACAGTGGCGATCTATGACTCGCCAGACATCAACGCATTTGCGACAGGCGCTAAGCGTGACGATTCACTGGTCGCGGTATCAACTGGTTTGCTACACAACATGACGCGTGATGAAGCTGAAGCGGTACTGGCTCACGAAGTTAGTCACATCGCAAATGGTGACATGGTGACAATGACGCTGATGCAAGGTGTTGTGAACACGTTCGTTATTTTCCTATCTCGTTTCATTGCCAATATTGTGGCATCGAATGATAACGAGGAAGAGGGTGGTAGCAACATGATGGTGTACTTCGGTGTGTCTATGGTGCTGGAATTAGTATTCGGTTTCCTAGCGAGCTTCATCACCATGTGGTACAGCCGCCATCGTGAGTTCCATGCCGATGCAGGTGCTGCTCACTTGGTAGGTAAAGAGAAGATGATTGCTGCTCTAGAGCGTCTTAAGGTGAGCCACGAGCCACAACTAGAAGGTTCTATGATGGCATTTGGTATCAACGGTAAGCGTTCTCTAACAGAGCTTCTAATGAGCCACCCACCGCTAGATAAGCGTATTGCGTCTCTACGTAACATGTAATCTCTAACATAATTAGAGAATATTAAAGGCTTCCTTCGGGAGGCCTTTTTTGATCTCAGCTGTTAAGATTGGAGATTGAAGGGATGTGGTTTTCGTTATTGTGAGAGTTTAGCTCTATCAAAATGAGGTTAGGACTGGTTTTTGGGTTCTTGTCTGATAACTCTTGTGTTGCTTGCACACGTTATCGCGCGCAATAAAAAGGCTTCCACATGGGAAGCCTTCTCGTATTATCTAATTCGAAGCTCGAATTACAGCTTGTCAGTTAGCTCGACAGCTTGACCGATGTAGTTCGCTGGAGTCATCTCTTTTAGACGAACCTTCTCGTCTTCAGGAATCTCTAGACCGTCGATGAATGCACGCATGCCTTCGCCATCTACACGCTTACCACGAGTTAGCTCTTTAAGCTTCTCGTATGGCTTCTCGATGCCGTAACGACGCATTACTGTTTGTACTGGTTCAGCTAGAACTTCCCAGTTCTTGTCTAGTTCAGCAAGTAGTGCTTCGCGGTTAACTTCTAGCTTGCTAATACCTTTCAGAGTTGAAGTGTATGCAATGATAGCGTAGCCAACACCAACACCTAGGTTACGAAGAACCGTAGAGTCAGTTAGGTCACGTTGCCAGCGAGAAACTGGAAGTTTTTGCGCTAGGTGGCCGAATACAGCGTTAGCTAGACCAAGGTTGCCTTCTGAGTTTTCGAAGTCAATTGGGTTAACTTTGTGCGGCATTGTAGATGAGCCGATTTCACCAGCAATCGTCTTCTGCTTGAAGTGGCCAAGAGCAATGTAGCCCCAAACGTCACGGTCGAAGTCTAGAAGGATAGTGTTGAAACGAGCAATCGCGTCGAATAGCTCAGCGATGTAATCGTGAGGTTCGATTTGAGTTGTGTACGGGTTCCAAGTTACACCAAGAGATTCAGTGATGAACTCTTCAGAGAACTGGTGCCAATCTACTTCTGGGTATGCAGAAAGGTGTGCGTTGTAGTTACCAACAGCGCCGTTGATTTTCGCTAGGATCTCAACGTTTTCGATTTGCTTGTATTGACGTTCCATACGGTACGCAACGTTAGCCATCTCTTTACCCATAGTAGAAGGAGAAGCAGGCTGACCATGTGTACGAGAAAGAAGAGGAATGTCGCGGTATTCGTTCGCAAGTGCTTTGATTGCGTCGATTACGTTGCGGATTTCTGGAAGAACAACTTCGTCACGAGCTTCTTTAAGCATAAGCGCGTGAGACGTGTTGTTGATGTCTTCAGAAGTACATGCAAAGTGAATGAATTCGTTTACAGCGTGAAGCTCAGGAACGCCAGCTACTTTCTCTTTCAAGAAGTACTCAACCGCTTTTACGTCGTGGTTTGTTGTGCGCTCGATCTCTTTGATACGTAGAGCATCTTCTTCGCTGAAGTTAGTGGCTAGTTCATCAAGAAACTGGTTAGCTTCTGCACTGAACGCTGGTACTTCTTTGATTGCATCAGTAGCTGCAAGCTTTTGTAACCAACGAATTTCAACGATAGAGCGGTACTTTAGTAGACCAAACTCACTAAAGATGCTGCGTAATGCAATAGTCTTACTTCCGTAACGGCCGTCTACTGGTGAAACAGCAGTCAATGCTGACAGTTCCATGGTGTTCTCCTGAATTGAGTTTTCTAAATTTTGAGAGGTTTATACCAGTAACAATCTCAATTGTCACGCATATTGCGCAAACGTTTGCGTGAGAGTTGTGTTGATACAAAAAACAAGCTCGCGACGAGGCGCGAGCTAATAAGTTACATTCGAGCTAATAGGATTTGAGCCTGCTCGATCATCTTCTTGCGACCGAAGATAAGGTGACGACGTTTGCCGCCCACCTGACGCCATAGAACAGCACTTCGAATCCCTGAGAGTAGTAGGGCACGAACCTTATGTTGGGTCGAGGTTTGTTGAAGTACCGCTGGCGTGCCAGAAACCTGAATGCGAGGGCCGATTGGGCTCACAACATCAAGGTAGATGCTCGCTAGGTTGCTGATCATCTGCTCGTCAAACAAGTCGAAATGTTCACTCTGGCGCTCTGCAGTTTGAATGCGGTCACCAAGCTGAGACATAGAGTCGTTGCGAGATGATAGCTTACGTTCAAGCGCCATTAAGCTAATGATGTAACGAGTGATATCGCTACCAGCAGGAGTACTATCGATACCTTTTACTAGGCACTCAAGACCTAATTTTAGGTTAGCTTCACGTCCAAAAACACCAACAGTGTTTGCTGGGCTAGTATTCAAAATAGCACTGAGTGAAGCTTCGAAGGCATCTTTATCACAATGGCCGTCTTTCGCTACTTGTTGAACCAAAGCCACAGCTTGGCAAATTCCGGCGAAAGCAATAGTACGGTCATAAAGTGTATTAGCCACGTAGTAACTCCTAGTTGTCTTCTATCGTTTGTCGTTCGATCAGTTAGATGCGTTTTTCGATGATACCACCGCCAAGACACACGTCGTCTTGGTAGAATACTGCAGATTGACCTGGGGTCACTGCGATCTGTGGCTCGTCAAAAATAACCTTAATGTTCTCGTCATCAATTGGGATGATTGTACAAGGAATATCGGTTTGACGGTAACGTGTTTTTACCGTGCATGTCATAACTTCAGTAATTGGTGTGCGATTTACCCAATGAAGCTGAGAAGCGATCAAACCTTCTGATTTAAGAAGAGGGTGATCTTTACCTTGTACGGCAATCAGAACATTACGCTTAAGGTCTTTTTCACCAACAAACCATGGTTCTTCATTGCCGCCACCACCTTTGGTGCCGCCAATGTGAAGGCCTTTACGTTGACCTAACGTGTGGTACATCAAGCCGTTGTGTTTACCAATCACTTTACCTTCTGGTGTTTCGATGTCACCTGGTTGTGCTGGTAGGTATTTGCCAAGGAACTCTGTGAACTTACGCTCACCGATAAAGCAGATACCTGTAGAATCTTTCTTCTTCGCTGTGATTAAGTCTTGCTCTTCAGCAATGCGTCGCACTTCTGGTTTCTCTAATTCACCAACAGGGAATAGGCTGCGCGCAACTTGGTCTGAGCTTAGCGTGTAAAGGAAGTAGCTTTGGTCTTTGTTGCTGTCTAGACCACGTAGCATCTCTGGTTTTACGCCAGCATCTAACTCTTCTTGAGTTGGGAAAGTACGACGAACGTAGTGACCCATCGCAATGTAGTCTGCGTCTAGTACTTCATCGGCAAACTCTAAGAATGCTTTGAATTTTATTTCTTTGTTACAAAGAATATCTGGGTTAGGAGTACGACCTGCTTTGTATTCCGCAAGGAAGTATTCGAATACGTTGTCCCAGTATTCTGCAGCAAAGTTGATAGTGTGAAGGTGGATACCTAGTTTGTCACATACCGCCTGAGCATCAGCAAGATCTTCAGCTGCCGTGCAGTATTCTTCGTTATCGTCTTCTTCCCAGTTTTTCATGAAAAGGCCTTCTACCTGATAGCCTTGTTGCTGAAGAAGATACGCCGATACTGACGAATCTACACCGCCGGACATACCGACAATTACTTTCTTTTCGCTGTTTCCAGAGCTGATATCTGACATGTCTAAACACCGTTACTATTACTTGGTCGCAGATTCTAACAGAAAGAGAAACGCCGTGACAGATCCGAGACCGGAATCACAGTTTCATTTGCACAAATAGTGCGCTGACTTTGTTAGTAATCGCATGAGAGCGAGGTGAGTCGCTAGGATGTCAGAAGTATATGTGGCATAGTCGCTCGAAATCCAAGACTTGAGATAAAAAAATGTCTGAACAAAATGAATTTATGCAAGAAGAGCAGTTGATTGAAATTATTGAAAATCAGCTAGAAGACGGTCAGCCAATTAAAGTAAAAGAGACGTTAATGCGCCTTATGATGACAGGCACACCACGTGAAGACGCAATTGCAGCAATGGCGTGTGCACTTGCGGTTGAAGTATTTGACGTAATGAAGAATGGCGCAGAGTTTAATCAAAAGCGTTATGCCGAGCATTTAGAGATGCTGCCTGATTTAAGCTTTATGGAAGGTGAATAAAAAAATAGCTCAGCAAACGTTTGCTATAGTTTGAATGATTGCCGCGTTAAATATAGCGCGGTAGAATCCGCCACCTATTTCCCCTTGACTTAGACTAGCCCTATGAAATTCCCTGGACAACGTAAATCAAAGCACTATTTTCCGGTTCACGCACGTGACCCATTAGTGAGCCAAGCTCAAAGCAGTAAAAGAATGTCACGCACTCATATTATCGGTATTGACCAAACTTTGGTGGATATTGAAGCAAAAGTGAGTTCTGAACTTATTGAGAAGTACGGTTTAAGTAAGGGACACTCACTGGTTATCGTTGATGAAGCGGCTGAGTCTTTATATCAAGAACTAAAAGAACAGTGTCTAATTACCAATGAATATGCTGGTGGCACTATCGGTAATACATTACACAATTACTCAGTACTAGCGGATGACCGTTCAACGCTACTCGGCGTAATGAGCCAGGATATTAAAATTGGTAGCTATGGTTACCGCTATTTATGTAATACATCAAGCAGAATGGACTTGAACCATTTACAAGGGGTAGATGGCGCAATCGGTCGCTGCTTTGCATTAATTACTGAAGATGGTGAGCGTACTTTCGCAATTAGCGAAGGGCAAATGAACCAACTAAAACCAGAAAGTATTCCTGAAAAGATTTTCAAAAGTGCTTCTGCTTTAGTATTAACGGCTTATTTAGTTCGTTGTAAGCCGGGTGACCCGATGCCTGAAGCAACAATGAAAGCGATCGAATACGCGAAGAAATACGATGTGCCTGTTGTTTTAACTCTGGGTACGAAATTCGTTATTCAAGACGATCCTGAATTCTGGAAAGATTTCTTAGAGCAACACGTAACGGTTGTTGCAATGAATGAAGACGAAGCCGAAGCCCTAACTGGTGAAAGCGATCCACTCGCTGCTTCTGACAAAGCGCTAGATTGGGTAGACCTAGTACTATGTACTGCTGGTCCTGTTGGTCTATTTATGGCGGGTTACACGGAAGACGCAGCGAAACGTGAAACATCACTGCCTTTACTCCCAGGTTCAATTGCTGAATTTAACCGTTATGAATTTAGCCGTCCTGCTCATAAAGATTTATGTGAAAACCCTACTAAAGTTTATTCACATATTGCGCCTTATATGGGCGGTCCTGAGAAGATCAAAAATACCAATGGTGCAGGTGATGCGGCTTTATCTGCTTTATTACATGATATGGCTGCGAATAAGTACCACAAAGAAAACGTGCCAAACTCAAGTAAGCACCAACATTCATTCTTGACGTATTCTTCTTTCTCACAAGTTTGTAAATATTCAAACCGTGCGAGCTATGAAGTATTGGTTCAGCACTCTCCACGTTTATCTCGCGGTCTTCCTGAAAGAGAAGATAGCCTAGAAGAAGCGTACTGGGAAAGATAAGAGACTTTGTTTATCCGCTGCGCACAAGTTTATCAAATGCGCAGCAATGTTTATAAAGAACATTTATGGGTAACAAAATATAAAAAAGGCTCCGAAAGGAGCCTTTTTGTTTCTAAATATATTGAAGCCGTAAATAATACTTTAGTCGACTTAAATATTAATTCTATTGCTTAGTCAGTAATTGCGACACCCACTATGCAAATTGAACATTTAGATAGCGAAATCTTCTAGAGATTTACCAGCATCTAGTTGTTCTTGGATAGCTGAAGGTGTACGACCTTGGCCTGTCCAAGTTTTCTCGTCGCCGTTCGCATCTACGTATTTGTATTTAGCTGGGCGAGGAGCGCGTTTCGCTTTTGTTGTTTTAGATTTTGCTTCGCCAGAAAGCGCAGCAATAAGATCAGCAACATCAATTCCGTCTTTTGCGATTTGCTCAGCAATAGCAGAAAGTTTAGCTTCTTGTGCTGCTTTAGCCGCACGTTCTTCAGCTTCAGACTCTTGACGCTCTTGTACAACAATAGTTAGCTTGTCTAGCGCTTCTTCTAGTTGCTCAAGAGTTAATTCACGTGAGAATGCGCGAAGGCTACGGATATTTAATAGAGTTTTTGTTAATTCAGACATGATATTTTCCATCAAGGTAAACTAAATAATCTACCTAATAATAAACAGAGCTTGGGAATAAAACAAACAGTATTTCTTCTATTACATATTTAAATATAAAAGTGAGATGAATAGTTGAAAATGCCAATGCTCATCTCAATTGAATTTATAATAAATATTAAGAATATCTTAAAAGCTGATATGTGACTGGTGGAGTAGTTACACTATGTTGACTATTCTTAAGTTGAATAGTTCACAAATAAAAAGCCGCTTTTCTCGGAATGATATGTTGCATTGTTGCTCTTGATGGGTACAATTGCGGCTACCTGATGCGATGCTTTGGTTAATCATTTGTTAAACTATTGTTTGAGTGGTTAATAATGTTGTCGCACGTAGAGGTGCAATTATAAAAAGTAGTTTTCGTTGGGGTGATGCCAATGAACGGGAATGAAAGGTGTAATTGCCGAAGTAAATTGTATATCTAAGCAATTTGCTGGGGTTGTGCTCAATAGGTACAACACTGCCATAGTCTTAATTTTAAACTATGGAGCGCTACTGTAGGGTTGGGTGAAGTGTTCACTTCCCTTTCGCTTAGTTCAACATGAACTTGGTCATCCGTATCAAGTTTGTCTGCAGTAGATCTCTAGCCAAATAAAAAACTGGTTTTTGAAGATCATGAATTTAATAGATTTTGCAACATCTCCTTTATCTTTGCTTCCGCCACTTGTGGCTTTGAGCCTTGCTATCGTTACCCGCCGTGTATTGGTTTCTCTGGGTGTAGGTATCGTTATGGGTGCTATCTTACTTGCTGATTACTCAGTGGGTAATGCCGCTAGCTACGTATTTACTAAAGCATCTGGCGTTTTCATTGAAGATGGCGGTATCAACACTTGGAACATGAGCATCATTGCTTTCCTAATTATCTTGGGAATGACAACGGCGCTATTAACACTGTCTGGTGGTACTCGCGCATTCGCTGAATGGGCTCAGTCTCGCGTTAAAAGCAAACGTGGTTCTAAACTGCTTGCAGCTTTCTTAGGCGTATTCATCTTTGTGGATGATTACTTTAACAGCTTGGCGGTCGGTGCAATCTCTCGTCCTGTAACAGACCGTTTCTACGTATCTCGCGCTAAGCTAGCTTATATTCTTGATTCTACTGCAGCTCCTATGTGTGTGATCATGCCAGCTTCTAGTTGGGGTGCTTACATTATTACTATTATCGGTGGCATCCTAGTAACACACGGTGTGACTGAGTATTCAGCTCTAGGCGCTTACGTTCGTCTAATTCCAATGAACTTCTACGCGGTATTTGCACTTCTTATGGTGTTCGCAGTGGCGTGGTTCGGTCTAGATGTTGGTAAGATGCGCGATCATGAGATCGAAGCGTCTCAAGGTCGTGGCTTTGAAGGTGACAACGACAGCCAACAAGCTCACGATTTAAACGAAGAGCTAGATATCGAAGAGAGCGAGAATGGTTCTGTTTCTGACCTAATCATGCCGATCGTTTCATTGATCGTAGCGACGGTTGCAGCGATGCTTTACACAGGTGGTCAAGCGTTAGCGGCTGATGGTCAAGCGTTTAACCTACTTGGTGCATTCGAAAATACAGATGTTGGTAAGTCTCTTGTTTACGGTGGCATCATCGGCCTACTTGTTGCTTTAGCGACGGTATTTAAGCAGAAGCTATCTATGGCAGACATCGCAAGAACGATGTGGATTGGTGCAAGCTCTATGTTTGGCGCTATCCTAATCCTTGTGTTCGCTTGGACTATCGGTTCTGTAATCGGTGACATGAAAACAGGTACGTACTTGTCTTCTCTAGTAACAGGCAGCATTGATTACCACTGGCTACCAGTTATCCTGTTCCTACTTGCAGGCATCATGGCTTTCTCTACCGGTACTTCATGGGGTACGTTCGGCATCATGCTACCTATCGCGGGTGATATGGCGGCAGCATCGGATATCGCACTGATTCTTCCTATGCTAAGTGCGGTTCTAGCGGGCGCGGTATTTGGTGACCACTGTTCTCCGATTTCAGATACAACGATTTTGTCTTCGACAGGTGCTCGTTGTAACCACATCGACCACGTATCAACACAGCTTCCATACGCGCTAGCAGTAGCGTTTGTATCGTGCATTGGCTTCATTACCCTAGGTATGACAGCCTCTATCGGTATCGCATTCAGCGCAGCAGCTCTAACGTTCGTTGCTGTGTGTTTCGCTCTGGCTTATTTTTCTCGCTGCAAAATAGCGACATGCAAAAGCTAAAAACGAAAGTTAATCAGTAAACTATCAGGGAGGCTTTAGCCTCCCTTTTTTGTGCCTGTTAATTTAATTTTAAGTTTCGTGAAAAAAGTTCGAATTAATGGTTGAAAAAGGATCTTACCTTGGTTAGTGTGGAGACAAGACAGCAAACAACCTAAGAGCTGATAAGTATGCGTAAATTAGTAATGAACATTCATCACCATCATCACCCTATCTAGTCTTTCGGGGAGATTTACGTATACCCGGGAGCAAGGTTACTCCCGGAGGTTAAGTCAAAAGAATTTAGATTTAAACCCTCGGGATGACAGAGTCTTCCGAGGGTTTTTTAGTTTTAGCGCTTTTAAATAATCAACAAATTCAAATATTTGCACAGGGATACAGCAATGCAGACACAACGCCTAAGAATCGCAATTCAAAAGAAAGGTCGCCTAAGTAAAGAGTGCCAAGACCTACTAAAAAAATGTGGTGTTAAATTTAACATCATGGGTGAGCGCCTAGTCGTTCATTCACTAAATATGCCAATTGACCTGTTATTAGTTCGTGATGACGACATCCCAGGTCTCATCATGGATGGTGTGGTTGACCTTGGTTTTATCGGTGAGAATGAGCTTGAAGAAGTTCGTCTAGATCGCCTTGCTCTTAAAGAGCCTGCAGAGTTCCAAACACTACGTCGTCTAGATTTCGGTGGCTGCCGTTTATCTATCGCTATCAATAAAGACGAACAGTACAACGGCCCACAAGATCTAGCGGGCAAGCGTATTGCAACAACCTACCCACAACTACTCAAAGCCTACATGGACGAGCAGGGTGTTGATTTCAGCACTTGTATGCTAACAGGCTCGGTTGAAGTAGCGCCTCGCGCTGGTCTAGCTGATGCAATCGCGGACTTGGTTTCTACCGGTGCAACGCTAGAAGCAAACGGCCTAAAAGAAGCGGAAGTGATTTTCCAGTCTAAAGCGACTTTGATTCAACGTACTGGTGAATTCGACGCAGACAAAACAGCATTGATTGAAAAGCTACTGACTCGTATGCAGGGTGTTCAACAAGCGAAAGAGTCGAAGTACATCATGCTACACGCGCCAACGTCTCAGCTTGAGCAAATCAAAGCACTACTGCCTGGCGCTGAAGATCCAACAGTACTGCCACTTTCAACAGACAAAGATAAAGTTGCCGTTCACCTAGTAAGTACAGAGAACTTGTTCTGGGAAACGATGGAACAGCTGAAAGAGTTAGGCGCAAGCTCGATTCTAGTACTACCAATCGAAAAAATGATGGGGTAATGACGATGAGAACCGTTGTTTGGCAATCTTTAAGTGAATCACAGCAAGACTCGGTATTAGAGCGTCCCGCTATTACTGAAGGTGCAAACATCACAGCGACAGTTTCTGATGTTATTGCAAAAGTACGAAACGAGGGCGATGCAGCGCTTAAAGAACTGACTGAGAAGTTTGACCGCGTTACTCCAAAATCAATTCGAGTGAGCTCGGATGAAATTGAAGAAGCGAGCGCTCGTCTAACTCCAGAAATGAAGCGGGCACTAGAACAAGCTTACAGCAATATTGCTAAGTTCCACGAAGCTCAGAAACCTCAGCCAATTAAGGTTGAGACGCAACCAGGTGTCGTGTGTGAGCAAGTGACACGTGCGATTAACACAGTTGGTCTGTACATCCCGGGTGGCAGTGCGCCACTTCCGTCAACGGTTCTTATGTTAGGTGTTCCCGCTCAAATCGCAGGTTGTCGCAAGGTTGTACTTTGTTCTCCTCCGCCAATCGCTGACGAAATTCTGTATGTCGCTAAGCTTTGTAAGATCGACGAGGTTTACAACGTAGGTGGTGGTCAAGCGGTTGCTGCGATGGCTTACGGTACGGAAAGTGTTGCTAAAGTCGATAAGATTTTCGGCCCAGGTAATGCATTCGTGACTGAAGCAAAACGCCAAGTAAGCAACGACTTCCGCGGCGCGGCAATTGATATGCCAGCAGGACCATCAGAAGTGTTGGTGATTGCTGATGAAACAGCAGACGCAGACTTCATTGCTGCTGACTTGTTGAGCCAAGCGGAGCACGGTCCTGATTCTCAAGTGGTGTTGGTAACACCTTCGCCATTGATTGCGGATCAAGTAACCGAAGCCGTTCAAAAACAATTGAAAGAGCTATCTCGTGCGAGTATCGCTCAGCAAGCGTTGGCATCAAGCCTGATCATCATTGCTGAATCCATCACTCAAGCGATTGCGATTTCAAACTTTTACGGTCCTGAACACTTGATCGTTCAAACCAAGAACCCACGTGAATTGCTGCCATTGCTAGACAATGCAGGTTCTATCTTCCTTGGCGATTGGTCTCCAGAATCTGCAGGCGACTATGCCTCTGGTACTAACCACGTATTGCCGACTTACGGTTACACCAAGACATACTCTAGCCTTGGTTTAGCTGATTTCTCAAAACGTATGACAGTACAAGAACTGAGCGCTGATGGCCTAAAAGGCTTAGCTCCAACAGTTGTTACTATGGCGGAAGCCGAAGGCTTGGATGCACACAAACGTGCTGTGACAATCCGAGTTGAAAAGTTAAACCAAGCTAAATAAGGGCAGGGCATGGAAAAGTTAGCAAGAAAACAAGTTCAGGCTCTTACACCTTACTTGTCTGCAAGACGCATTGGCGGCACAGGTGATGTATGGCTAAATGCCAACGAATCTCCGTTTGATAACGAGTACAACTTAAATCTGTCTCGTCTTAATCGTTACAGCGAGTGTCAGCCTAAAGAGTTGATTGATGCTTACGCGCAATATGCAGGTGTGAAATCGGAGCAAACTCTGACGACACGAGGCGCTGATGAAGGTATCGAACTACTGATTCGCGCTTTTTGTGAGCCGAACGAAGACGCTATCCTTTACTGCCCACCAACCTACGGTATGTACGCAATCAGTGCAGAAACCATCGGTGTTGAGCGTAAAGTTGTGCCTCTAACTGCAGAGTGGCAACTTGACCTTCCTGCAATTGAAGCTCAGCTAGACAACGTGAAAGTGGTGTTTGTGTGTAGCCCAAATAACCCGACTGGTAATTTGGTTGAACGTAAAGACATCATTAAGTTACTTGAGATGACTCAAGATAAAGCAATTGTTGTGATGGATGAAGCGTACATCGACTTCTGTCCAGAAGCGTCAACCGTTGATTTACTTGAGCAATACCCGAACTTAGCGATTCTGCGTACTCTGTCTAAAGCTTTTGCATTGGCTGGGTTACGCTGCGGCTTTACGCTAGCGAACCAAGAGCTTATCGATGTATTGTTGAAAGTGATTGCGCCATACCCAGTGTCAATTCCTGTTGCTGATATCGCAGTTCAAGCACTCTCAGAGCAAGGCCTTGCGAGAGCGAAGTTTCAAGTTCTGGACTTAAGCGCTAACCGAGCGTACCTACAGGCTGGTCTGATGGGAATGCCTAACGTTACGGTATTCGATGGTTGGGGTAACTACCTTTTGGTTAAATTCCCGAACGGTGACGAACTGTTTAATGCGGCATGGGACAGCGGCATTATCTTACGTAATTCGCCAATTGAAGACTGTGTTCGAATTAGTATTGGTAACCGCGAAGAGTGCGAAAAGACACTTGGATTCATTCGTAACTTTTACCAGTAACGAAAGGCTTGCCAGTAATAACATTTGTCAGCTTTTATTTGATAAATAATAGGCTGACAAATGAAACCAATATTTTGGGTTAGCGTTTAATTTTAGCTAGGCCACCAGATTTAAAATTAAAAGGAAGTTCAAGTGAGTAAACAACAAAAAATACTTTTTATAGACCGCGACGGCACCTTAATTGTTGAGCCGCCAGTCGATTTCCAAGTAGACCGTTTAGACAAACTGAAATTTGAACCGCTAGTGATTCCTAGCCTGCTTGCATTACAAGACGCTGGCTACCGCTTAGTTATGGTAACTAACCAAGATGGCCTTGGTACAGATAGCTACCCACAAGAAGATTTCGATGCGCCACACAACATGATGATGGATTTCTTTGAATCTCAAGGCGTAAAGTTTGATGACGTGCTTATTTGCCCTCACTTTGACGAAGACAGCTGCTCTTGCCGTAAGCCTAAACTGGGCATGGTTAAAGAGTATCTGCAAGGCGGTAAAGTAGACTTCCAACACTCTGTTGTGATTGGTGACCGCGTGACTGATCTGCAATTAGCAGAGAACATGGCAATCCGTGGTATTCAGTATGGTCCAGATGCTGAAACAGAAGGCACACTTAACTGGCCACAAATTGTTAAAGACTTAACGGTTAACGCTCGTGTTGCTGAAGTGGTTCGAACGACGAAAGAAACGGACATCAAAGTAGCGGTAAACCTTGATGAAACTGGCGGTAACAAGATTGACACTGGCATGGGTTTCTTCGACCACATGCTTGATCAAATTGCGACGCACGGTGGTTTCCAAATGAATCTAACTGTGAAAGGCGATCTACATATTGACGATCACCACACGGTAGAAGATACAGCACTTGCGTTAGGCCAGGCTCTGAAAGATGCGCTAGGCGACAAACGTGGCATTGGCCGCTTTGGTTTTAGCTTGCCAATGGATGAGTGTTTAGCTCAGTGTGCGTTAGACCTTTCTGGCCGTCCATACCTGAAGTTTGATGCAGAGTTCAGCCGTGAGCAAGTGGGTGACCTGTCAACGGAAATGGTGGTTCACTTCTTCCGTTCTTTAACTGACACGCTAGCTTGTACGCTACACCTTTCTTCTGCTGGCAATAATGATCACCACATCATTGAGAGCCTATTCAAAGCATTTGGTCGTACTCTGCGCCAAGCAATTAAAGTTGAAGGTAATGAATTACCAAGCAGCAAAGGCGTTCTGTAAGGAATCGGTATGAAAGAGCAGAAAGTAGTTATTATTGATACTGGTTGTGCCAACGTCTCATCGGTTAAATTTGCGATTGAACGTCTGGGTTACAACGTTGAGATTTCAAAAGAGCCTGAAGTGGTTCTTGCAGCCGACAAGCTATTCCTACCAGGTGTAGGTACCGCAAGTGAAGCAATGAAGAACTTACAAGAGCGCGACCTTGTTGCTCTTGTAAAGCAAGTAGAGAAGCCTCTGCTTGGCATTTGTTTAGGCATGCAGCTTCTTGGTAAGTTATCTCAAGAAAAAGGCCAAAAGGCCGACGAGCTAGTTGAATGTTTAGGCTTGTGTGAGGGTGAAGTTCGTTTATTGGATACGGGCGATTTACCACTGCCACACATGGGTTGGAATACTGTCACTGCAACACCGAATCACCCTCTATTTAAAGACATTGAAGAAGGCGAGTACTTTTACTTCGTTCATAGCTTCGCAATGCCAGTAGGTGACTACACCATCGCACAGTGTGATTACGGCAATCCGTTTACCGCAGCGGTGCAAAGCGGTAACTATTATGGTGTTCAGTTCCACCCAGAACGCTCATCAAAAGCTGGTTCTAAGCTGATTCAGAACTTCTTGGAATTGTAATAAGGATTAGGTAGCGGCTAACGTTGCCATATAAGGAATGTAAATGATTATTCCCGCATTAGATTTAATTGAAGGCCAAGTAGTTCGCTTATTCCAAGGGGACTACGGTCAAGTAACAGAATACAAAGTAGACCCAGCAGAGCAGTTCAACCTATATCACCAAGCTGGTGCTGGCTGGTTGCACCTTGTTGATTTAACAGGTGCAAAAGACACGACAGCTCGCCAGTTGGACCTGATCGCTAAGCTACTTGATAGCACGCCGGCTAACATTCAAATTGGCGGCGGTGTGCGTAATGAACAAGATGTGATTGATCTACTCGAAGCCGGAGCACAACGTGTTGTTGTTGGTTCAACGGCAGTCAAACAGCCAGAGCTTGTTAAAGGCTGGATGGAAAAGTACGGTGCTGAAAAAATCGTTCTTGCTCTGGATATCAACATCGACGAAAGCGGCACTCGTAAAGTGGCGATTTCAGGTTGGCAGGAAGATTCTGGCGTGACCATTGAAGCGCTGATTGAGGACTACCTGACCGTTGGCCTTAAGCACGTTCTGTGTACTGATATCTCTCGTGATGGCACGTTAGAAGGATCAAACGTTGAGCTTTACGTGGATCTTTGTAAGCAGTACCCGCAGGTTCAGTTCCAATCATCGGGCGGCATTGGCAGCCTAGCAGACATCGAAGCTCTAAAAGGTAGCGGTGTGGCTGGTGTGATTGTGGGTCGTGCGCTACTTGATGGTAAGTTCACCGCAGAGGAGGCATTTGCATGCTGGCAAAGCGAATAATCCCTTGTTTGGATGTCCGTGACGGACAAGTGGTTAAGGGCGTTCAGTTCCGTAACCACGAAATCATTGGCGACATCGTTCCGCTAGCACAGCGCTATGCAGAAGAGGGCGCGGATGAATTAGTATTTTACGATATCACGGCATCAAGTGATGGCCGTGTTGTTGATAAGAGTTGGGTAAAGCGTGTTGCAGAGGTGATTGATATTCCTTTCTGTGTCGCTGGTGGTATTAAGTCGGCTGAAGATGCTGCGCGTATTTTAGAATTTGGAGCTGACAAAGTATCCATTAACTCACCAGCACTGGCTAACCCTCAATTGATCACTGACCTGGCTGATAAATTCGGTGTGCAGTGTATCGTTGTTGGCATCGACTCATACTTTGATAAAGAAACCGGTAAGTACCAGGTTTATCAATTCACTGGCGATGAAGCGCGTACTAAAGCAACCAAATGGGAAACCAAAGATTGGGTGCAGGAAGTACAGAAACGTGGCGCTGGTGAAATTGTGTTGAACATGATGAACCAAGATGGTGTTCGTAACGGTTATGACCTTGAGCAGCTCAACATGGTACGTGAAGTATGTAACGTTCCATTGATTGCTTCGGGTGGCGCAGGTGCAATGGAGCACTTCGCAGAAGCGTACAATAAAACTAATGTGGATGGAGCGCTTGCGGCTTCGGTATTCCACAAACAAGTCATCAATATTGGTGAATTAAAGCAGTATCTAAAACAACAAGGTGTAGAGGTGCGTCTATGAGTTTTGCAGCGACAGAAGTAAATACGCTAGCTGAACGTATCAATTGGGATAAAGTCGACGGTCTCGTTCCTGCGATTGTACAAGATTTCCAGTCAAGCCAAGTGCTGATGATGGGTTACATGAACCAAGATGCATTAGCAAAGACGGGCGAAACAGGTCAAGTGACCTTCTTCTCTCGTACTAAAGAGCGCCTTTGGACTAAAGGTGAGACTTCAGGAAATGTTCTGCAACTGGTGAATATGTCACTGGACTGCGACAACGATACCTTGCTAGTCAAAGTGAACCCAATTGGTCCTACGTGTCACTTGGGTACGACAACATGCTGGGATTCTGATCCACAGGAAGAGTCTCAGATGGTGTGGCTTCATCAACTTGAGCAGCTACTGGCTGCCCGCAAGGACGCAGATCCTGACTCTTCTTACACTGCCAGCTTATATGCCCGTGGCACCAAGCGTATATCGCAAAAAGTGGGCGAAGAAGGCGTTGAAGTCGCGCTTGCGGCGACGTCGGGCGATAAGGCGGAGCTAGTCTGTGAATCAGCAGATTTGATCTATCACCTAATGGTTCTATTGCAAGACCAAGGTCTATCAATGAACGATGTGGTGAATAAGCTAAAAGAGCGTCATAAGTAGGCTCTCTTTAGATTCATTGAATCCCACAAAAGATAGTAAAAAGCCCCGTAAACAACCTTGTTTACGGGGCTTTTTTATCGCTCTATCCTGTGTGCCTCTCACATTTAGGCCTCGTCATTCGGAGGAGCCTGAGCGACATCAGGAATCTCTTCTTCTAATCTGACTTCCTATGCGTACGAGTTAGCCGCAGCACTTCTTGTATTTCTTACCGCTGCCACAAATACACGGGTCATTGCGGCCGATCTTAAAGCTTTCGACGGTTTGGTTTAGGCGAGGGTCAATCTCAGGCTCAGGTTGGCTTTGTTCTGGAAACTCACCATCGATATAGAACCAAAGGCCGTTTTCACGAACGAAACGAGAGCGTTCTTGCATGCAGTATTGCGCGCCATCTTCATTAAAATAGGCTTTAAATTCAACATAGCCCTCGTTTGCGTGGGAACCAGCAGCAGTGTCGATAACTTCTAGACCAGCCCAATCACTGTTGATCGAATCTGCAATGCCTTCTCTTTGTGCTTCTGCATTGCAGCTAGGGTGGTAGGTCGCAACCACATAATCGACCAACCCTAAAACATGCGCGGAATAACGCGAGCGCATCAACTGCTCTGGCGTTTCAACTGAGCTGTGATCAAGGTGTGCTGATTCACAGCACTGAGGGTAAGTATTGTTGCTACCACATGGGCATAAAGACATAGTCAGATCCTGTAAAAATGGCCTCTAAATAAGAGGCCATAAATGAATGCGCTGGAGTTTAACAAGAAATCAAGGTCCACTAAAGAGGACGTTTCTACCAAGCCAATGGTTGATTAAGCTGGAGCTAATAAATCTTGCGCCCAAGCTGTTGCTTCGTCATAGGCGAGACCGAGTTGAGCCTCACTGAGCTTGAGGAGTTTACGAATGCGAGTCGCTTCTTCCCATCGAGCTTGTTCATAAGCAACAACCATGGCTAAGACCGCACCTAATACACCTTTGCGCAGTATTAGTGCTTGTTTTATCTCTTCGTCAATTGGCACAGAATCCAGTACCTGTTTTAACGGTTGGTCAAACAACGAATCTAATAACGAGAACATCCCGGTTAAGAAAGCTTGTCCTGGCTCCACTTTAACGTTCATTTTTTCGACTAACAGTTCACACTGGCGAGCGCGAATGACAGCTAAGCCGTAAAGTGAGTCAGGTTTGTCTTCCTTCGCAGACGCAATCGCAACAAGAGAGACAAATTTACGCAGCTTCTGCTCTCCCAGATAAACTAATGCTTGTCGGAAAGAGCGAATGGTCGTCGCTGAGCCACCTGCCGAGTTTACGTAGGTAAGCAGCTTATATGAAAGCGTAACATCTAAGGTGATCAGTCGTTCTACTTCGCCAAAATCAATAGGATCGTTGGCGATCTCTTTTAACAATTGCACGATAGTTAAGAAAGCTGGATTGAGTGCACGAGTCTGAATCATCTCTGGCTTGCTAAAAAAGTAGCCTTGGAAGTAGCTGAAACCCGCTCTATTTGCTTCTTGATATTCCTCATAAGTCTCTACTTTTTCAGCAAGAAACTTAATATCTAACCCTTTCATTGAGCTCATGAACATCGAAGCTTTTTCAATAGAGACCAAACGAATATCGAATTTGATAATTGATACGTAAGGTAGGAAACGTTTCCAAGCCTTACTTGGCACAAAGTCATCTAATGCAATAGTGTAGCCAGCATCATAGATAGTCTTGATCGCCTCAAGTAACTCGTCAGTTGGTTCGCAGTCTTCTAGAACTTCAACGACTAAGCTTTCTTTGGGGAACAGAGTAGGGACTAAGTTGATTAAGCTTGCATAAGGGAAGTTAACGAAACCAAGCTTATCACCCAATGTATTGTAGTGAGTCGATAAGAAGTGGTCAGATAGCAAACGACTAGTAGCGAGTTCCGGTTCTACTTCAGGGAAAGTGTTCTTAGGACCATCCCTGAATAGCAACTCGTAACCTATGGTTTTCTTGTCTGCATCGAGTATTGGTTGACGCGCTACGTATGAATATTTCAACTTGGTACTGTGTTCGGTTTATTTCAGATAGAGAGATAATAGCTAATTCACTAGAAATTACCATACACAATCTAAGAAAGTCTGACCCACTATAATAATCAAACTGAAAGTTTAAGGCTGTTGTTGAAAGCTATTGCTAAACGCTCGATTCTGTAGTTCAAAACTTTGCGGAGTAAACACCAGTACAGAGCCTTGTGTATACCAATCACCAAGTACGATACGAGTTTTAGTGCAATTATTAGCATCAAAAGTGTGGACGTTTGGACGATGGGTATGGCCGTGGATCATGAGATCAACATTGTTTTTCTCCATCACGTTTTTGACCTCTTGCTGCGTCACATCCATGATGTCTAGCGACTTAGTCTGCTTATCATCTTTAATATCAGACTGAACTTTTGAAACGATTTTCTTTTTAATAAAGAATGGAATTCTGTTGAAGATCCACTGTAGCCAAGGTTGATGTACTTTCTCACGGAAAGCGAGGTACTTTACGTCTTCAGTACATAGAGTGTCACCATGCAGTACCACGGCTTTTTGCCCGTAGATATCGATAGTCGTCACTTCGTCTAGAAGCTCCACACCAGTCTGCTTGGCAAATCTTTTGCCGACTAAAAAGTCACGGTTACCTTGCGTGAAGTAACAAGGGACACCAGTTTTCACCAAATCGATAAATGCTTGGCGAATAGAATTGGCGAATTCACTCTTATCGTCATCACCAATCCAGAATTCAAACAGATCACCTAATACATAGAGTGCATCCGCTTCTACCGCTTCATTCTTCATGAAGGTTAGAAAGCAGTCCGTGATGTCTTGACGTGACGGAGCAAGGTGAAGGTCTGATATAAAATATGTTTTCATAGGTCTAAAAAAAGGGAGCGATTCGCTCCCTGTATCCTGAATTTATCGGCTCATCAATTATTAATACTAACCGAAAGCAAGTAATTAAGCTTCGATTGTAGTACCAGTGATGATCACTTCTTCTAGTGGTACGTCTTGGTGCATACCCATAGAACCAGTGCTAACACCTTTGATCTTGTTTACTACGTCCATGCCTTCTACAACTTCTGCGAATACACAGTAACCCCAACCGTCTAGGCTTTCGCTGCGGAAGTTAAGGAAAGAGTTGTCGTTTACGTTGATGAAGAACTGAGAGCTCGCTGAGTGCGGTTCCATAGTACGAGCCATTGCTAGCGTACCAACTTTGTTCGCTAGACCGTTGTTTGCTTCGTTCTTGATAGTTGCGCGAGTCGCTTTTTCTTTAAGGCCAGAAGTCATGCCGCCGCCTTGAATCATGAAACCATCGATAACACGGTGGAATAGTGTGTTGTCGTAGAAACCGTCACGGCAATACTGTAGGAAGTTTGCGCTTGTTTCTGGTGCTTTTTCTTCGTTTAGTTGAACTTTGATGTCACCAAAATTTGTGTGAAGGATGATCATGATTGTTACCTTACTGTCTTTTTAATATGAAAGGCGATTCTAGCCTAGTTTGATTGAGTTTCAAAATACGAAATCGTCAATAGATAACAAGGAGTTTAGCTGATTTGATGGTGAAAGGTATTACCTATTAAGGTATGACTTGTTATACTGCGAGCTTATTTTGATTAATCCATAAAATAGATAGAGATCATGCTAAAGATATATAACACACTCACAAGACAGAAAGAGGAATTCAAACCAATTACAGCTGGCAAAGTCGGCATGTATGTCTGTGGGGTAACCATCTACGATCTCTGTCATATTGGTCATGGCCGTACGTTCGTTTCTTTCGACGTTGTGACTCGCTACCTGCGTTACTTAGGTTACGACCTAACGTTCGTTCGTAACATCACAGACATCGACGACAAAATCATTAAGCGTGCGAACGAAAACGGTGAGTCTTGCGATTCTCTGACTGAGCGCCTAATCGGTGAAATGCACGCTGACTTCGATGCGTTGAACATGAAGCGTCCAGACGTAGAGCCTCGTGCGACGGAATTCATCACAGAAATCATCGAGCTTGTTGAAAAGCTGATTGAACGTGGTTTTGCTTACGTAGCAAGCAACGGCGACGTAATGTTCGAAGTTAAGAAGTTTGACGAGTACGGTAAGCTTTCTAAGCAGGACCTAGAGCAACTTCAAGCTGGTGCGCGTGTTGATGTTGAATCAGCAAAACGTAGCCCATTAGACTTCGTTCTTTGGAAGATGTCTAAGCCAGGTGAACCTACATGGGAATCGCCATGGGGCCCAGGTCGTCCAGGTTGGCACATTGAATGTTCAGCAATGAACTCGTCTATTCTTGGCAACCACTTCGATATCCACGGTGGCGGTTCTGATCTACAGTTCCCACACCACGAGAACGAAATCGCACAATCTTGCTGCGCACACGGCACTCAGTATGTAAATACTTGGATGCACAGTGGTATGGTGATGGTAGATAAAGAGAAGATGTCTAAGTCTCTAGGTAACTTCTTCACTATCCGTGACGTGCTGGCGCATTACGATGCTGAAACGGTTCGTTACTTCCTAATGTCTGGTCACTACCGTAGCCAACTTAACTACAGCGAAGATAACTTGAACCAAGCTCGTGCATCACTTGAGCGTCTATACACGTCACTTCGTGGTCTAGATCTTACTGCTGCACCAGCTGGTGGTGAAGAGTACGTAACTCGTTTCTCTACTGCGATGAACGATGACTTCAACACGCCAGAAGCATACTCAGTGCTGTTTGAAATGGCTCGTGAAATCAACCGCATCAAGACAGAAAGCATTGAAAAAGCAAGTGGACTTGGCGCATTGATGCGTGAACTAGCGGATATTATCGGTATTCTTCACCAAGACCCAGAAGCTTTCCTACAAGGTGATGCAGCTGGTAATGATGACGAAGTGGCTGAAATCGAAGCTCTGATCAAACTGCGTAACGACTCTCGTGCTTCTAAGGATTGGGCAAATGCTGACCTTGCACGTGATAAGTTAAACGAATTAGGTATCGTTCTGGAAGATGGCCCAGAAGGTACGACTTGGCGTCGTAAGTAAATCTTATAAAAAGGGCTGATTTTCAGCCCTTTTTTCTAGCAAAAATTCTCTAATTTCATCTTTTCTATATTCAACTTTATTAAACAGGAATATTTCTGTGGCTCAGATGTATTTTTACTACTCAGCAATGAATGCGGGTAAATCGACAACGCTTCTTCAATCTTCATTCAACTACCAAGAGCGCGGCATGACGCCTGTGATCTTTACAGCGGCACTCGATGATCGCTACGGTATTGGTAAAGTGAGCTCTCGAATTGGTCTGCAGTCTGAAGCGCAGCTTTTTAAGAATGACACGAATCTTTTCGAAGCGATTAACGAGCTGAACGAGGAAGAAAAGCGTCACTGTGTACTGATCGATGAGTGTCAATTCTTGTCGAAAGAGCAGGTATATCAGCTAACAGAAGTAGTTGATAAACTGCATATTCCTGTACTGTGCTACGGTTTACGTACCGATTTTCTAGGTGAGTTATTTGAAGGCAGCCGTTACTTGCTGTCTTGGGCAGATAAACTGGTTGAGCTTAAAACTATCTGTCACTGTGGCCGCAAAGCGAATATGGTCATTCGTACTGATGAGCACGGTGTCGCGATCGCGGAAGGTGATCAAGTAGCGATTGGTGGTAACGACAAATACGTGTCTGTATGTCGTCTTCACTACAAAGAAGCGCTAGGTAAGTAAACGCTTCTTAAGTCCTGTGGCAATAGCTGAAAGGCAAAGTGATAAAAAAGAAACGGTGGCTTAGTGCCACCGTTTTTGTTTTCAGCCCTAAACCACCTACTTCAGTAGGTGGTTATCATTCAGTTTGGCTTTGCCTGTAGTTCTACCCATGTTAAATGCTCCCTTGATTTTTAGCGAAGTCAAAGAGGACAAATAACATGAGCAGATATAATCAAGCTTCCCACGTATTTTGGAGATGTCAATATCACATAGTGTGGACACCAAAGTATCGATTTAGGATTTTGAAAAACAATGTAGGTAAAGAAGTTTATCGATGTNAATAGCTTTAAAACTCTTTAGTAAATTTCCATATTTAAGGAGAAACAAACTCTGGGGTAACCACTTTTGGCAAAGGGGCTATTTTGTCGATAGCGTAGGGGTTAATGAAGAAATCATTCGACGCTATGTAAGACATCAAGAGAAAAAAGAGCGCGTGGAGCAGCAGCAACTGGCGTTGGACTAAACAAAGGCCCCCTTTTAGGGGGCTCACACAAAGCCACCTTCTTTAGAAGGTGGTAATTTACTTTCTTGTTGGTTATCGCTATCTATTCAAAGCCGAGCTTCTTGATCGCTTGATAGGCGTGATCCACTTCCTCAGGGATTGGCATTTCAATCTGGAAACCTTTAGCGGGGTACGATTTGATGCGTTCAAAATCCGCCACCAACGCGCCTAGCACCATATCTAATGGTAACTCCTCATTAAAGTAATCGACCCAGTCCTGCCATTTGGAAGTGACTGTTATTTCCGCTGTGTCTTCAGGCCATTGCTTGCTGAAGGTCGCGTAGGTTCGCTTCTCCATAAAGGGCTTCTGCACTAAGGTCAGCCTTTTAGGAGATAATCCTAGCTCAGTAAGTAACTCGTGTGTGAAACGGACATTCTCTCCCGTATTTGTCGCGTGCTTTTCGATCACGATGTCAGAATCAGGCACGCCACAGTCTCTAGCAATGGCTGCAAAAGTTTCTGCTTCCGAGCGTTCAAAACTGCCTTCAGTAAATCTTCCGACGCCTCCAGAAAACACGATATAAGGCGCGACCTTTTGCTCGTAAAGCTCAGCAGCATATTCAGCAACGCGAGTGTCGTTACTGCACAATACAAAAATACAATCTGAAGGCTCAACCTTGTGTCCCATAGACATGAAATTCCAAAGGGTATCGATTGAGCGGTGTAGGTTCTTTGAGGATGGCTTAGTCATGAAGAGCGTCCAATGTGGATTCAAATTTAAATGAATAACCTAAATCGAGGATCTTTTTCGAAGAAATCAGTTTATCTGGTTCATTAACAACAGGCGGAAGTGGCTCACTACTGTTGGCACTTTTTAAAGCGGCAGCGTAGAACTCAGCTTTGCTTACCGTGTTTGGTGTCGTCACATTTGCGATTTCGTTATGCAGGTGGCTTATCGCAAAATCAACCGCGCCAATGGCATCATCAAGGTGCAGCATATTCGCAGGGGCTTGGTTACTCACTTGTTTGAGTTTACTGGCAAAGCGCGATGGATGGCGATTTGGGCCAATTAATCCACTAAAGCGAAGAATGGTGTAATCAATACCAGAATCCATCACTGACTGTTCAGCTTGAAGCATGATTCGTGCGTTATCGGAGAATGTGCAAGTGTCATTGCTGTCAGCGTTCGCAAGGGCGAGTGATGCATCCTGCTCGTACAAGATACCCGGCTTAGTTGGGTACACCGTTGTTGAACTGACCATAATCAGCTTCTTAATATTGGCTTGCTGACAAGCTTTAGTCAGTAGCTGCCAATAGTCTGCATACTCTTTCCCAGCGCCTTTTCTAAAACCAGGAGGGAAGCTCCCAATCACTATCTCGGTATTGTGTTCGAGCAGTAAAGAATAGAGTTGTCCGACGGTTTGGTCTGGGTTTGACGAATCAAAGCTGAATACCTCGCAGGGAATACGTTCACTGCCGATCGTATCTGCACCTGCTTGGGTCGTTTTAGTGACGACGACGCGGTTACCATGTCTCTCTAGGTGTTCAGATAAAGGCGCGCCTACCCATCCAGCACCAACAATAAATATAGAAGCCATCTGTTCCTCACAACTGAAATTGATGGATTTACAATAAGCCTAACAAACCTTTGGCCAAAAATGAAAAAACTCCACGGCCGAAGCAAGTGGAGTTTTTACAATGACAGTCGCGCTTTATTTAAGTACGCGAAGCAGCTTGTCTGCACGCTCTGCCATCTCAATACCTTCATCGGTTAGGTAACCGCCGTCTGGCTGAGTACAAAGGTTCTTTTCGAATAGGCGCTTAACAGCGTCTTGAGTTTCTTGGCTAGCCTCTTGATGAACTTTAATACCCGTAGCTGCGCTACTTACATCAAATTGAAGAAGGAGGTTTAAATCAGCAATATGTTCAGCGGTGTACTTCATAATTAACCTATATATTCATAACGTTCTCTACCTTCACCTTAGTGCGCATTCTCGGCTCAGGCAACAGCAAATAAATAGATTTGATAACTGATACCAAATTGAATGATTAATCGTCGTATGGTGAACTTATTTTGGTTGTATTGAGTGATTTGTGCCCACTTAAATGGCGAATGATGTTTATTGCTAAGTGGTTGTAATATATTGTGTGACTAGAAATATATTGCATTCGGCTAATATTGTACAAAAAAGGAAATGCATCAGTGAGAGCGAACAAATTAGCATTGGTAATTTGTATGCTATTTGCAATCTCAGGTTGTCAAAGCACACCCTCAGAGCAGACAGACGCAAGTCAAACCACAAACAACAATGAATCTGCAGTAGAGGTCCGTTCGTTTCATTCTGTACAAGTTGTCTATACAGAGTGGCAGTCAAAGCTGGAAAACCACGCTCAATTGTCTCTTTATGCTCCAGAGAATTACAATGAACTTCTCGACGCATGGGAAGACGCGGAAAGTATTTATGCCGATTTACTCAAAGACGAGACGCGTCTTACTAAGAGTTATTCAATCTTCTCGAGCTTAACTTACGCTGAAGCCTTCGATGAGAAGATTGCGTTAATCAAATCAAACTATGATGCGATTCTCGTGCTTAAGGAAAAGGCGGATAGGGTGCTTGCCGATTCGATCGTGCAAATGGATTACCTCAAATATCTTGGTGCTGACACTATGTTCGCTTCGAGTTACAAACGATTGTATTCAGAATACAGCGAGCTATTTGAGTATGTGTTAGTCGATGAACTAGAGGATGCTCAAGAAGCTCAAGTTGAGTTCCTTAATAATGCACGCTTGTTGGAAGTGAAAGTTGCACACAAGAAATACATCGAACCGCTTAAAGACGAATTAGAGTACTTAGAAGATGAAGACTTTGACGATGTCGTACCGTTGACTTTTGCTAAGGCCGCTGCACAAATCACACTAGCTGAGAATCAGGTCAAAGCGAGCCCTCGTGAAAAGTCGATTATCGAAGACGCAGTAAAAGCCGCAGAGTTTGAGTTGGACCACGTACGAAGCGTTGCTCATGAAGTAAAAGTACTTGCGAGTGTTAAAGGGGACAAGTTCGAACAATCGGTGCTGAATGCTGAGAATCAGTTACTGAGCATCTCACAGGCGATCAATGAAGAAGATTATCGTGACGTAGTACTGCGTCTTCAGTCTCAGAAGATTGTTTCAAGTATAAATGAGCTTAAAAGTTCAGATATGACAGCCATGCTAAAATCTGAGATTGAATCTTTAACTGGCCAGCTCGCGCAGTTAGACAGAGAAAACCAGCTACAGGCTCAACAATTGTCTGAGGCAACAAAACGTAGTGAACTTCTAGACGAACAAGTAGCCAAGAGTGATGCACATATTAAGAGCTTGGAAGAGCTGGTGGATAGTTTGAAGACTCTAGGCGGGAAGGTCGCTAATGAAAGTGATTCTGAACTGACGCCTACTAGCAGTGAGTCAGATCTTGAAGAGACAAGGTTAGAATCGGTATCAGATGAAGTGGTTGCCCCGTCGGTTTAGGACAACAAATCTCTTAATCTGTGACTGAGTTAAAAGCGCCTGAGGGCGCTTTTTTACGTTCTGTTGATCTATGTCAAAATCTGGATGCAAAAGCCCTAAAAATACGTTTTTAGTGTACGTCATTTTTATTGTTTTAACGTAACTTGTTGATATTTAAAGATGTGTTGTTTTTATTGGTAACAGGTTTTCATTCATCACAGTTTTGCTTTTACTACTAAAGTCGTATGAAATTTCAATATCATTGTGAGTTTTGCATATTCTTGGTTGTTGAGCGGAATTTGAGTCAAAAATAGCTCTTGAATTCAGAAATGAAAGAGAGGATTATCGCGCTCCCGACGACATGTTTCAAAATGTAAATCATCATGAATCTAAACCAATTTGACTCATTATTACCGCCACAAATGGCTGAGCGCGCTGCAGATATTGGCGTAGGTAAAGCAACTAAAGATCCAATCAAATCTTTTCTACTAGCGATTTCAGCTGGTATCCATATCGGTATTGCGTTTGTGTTTTACACCATCGTTACTACTGGTGCTGGCGATTTGCCATGGGGTATCACTCGCCTGTTGGGCGGTCTAGCATTTAGCTTGGGCTTAATTCTTGTTGTTGTCACTGGTGGTGAACTGTTTACAAGTTCTGTACTTACTTTGGTGGCTCGTGCAAGTGGTAAAATCACTTGGAAAACACTAATTAAGAACTGGGCGACGGTTTATATTGGTAACCTGATTGGGGCACTATTGCTCGTAACTTGTATGCTATTGACTAAGCAATACATGTTTGATCATGGGCAAGTTGGTTTAAACGCGATGGCGATTTCTCAACATAAGATGCATCACGATTTTATCCAAGCTGTCGCGCTAGGCATCATGTGTAACGTGTTGGTTTGTATTGCGGTGTGGATGACTTTCAGTGGACGCACGCTGACTGACAAAATCGCGGTAATGATCTTGCCAGTTGCGATGTTTGTATCATCAGGCTTTGAGCACTGTATTGCGAATATGTTCCAAGTACCGCTTGCTATCGGCATTAAGACATTCGCTCCTGCTGAGTTCTGGACGATGACTGGCGCAAACCCTGCAGACTATGTTGACCTTAATATGATGGATTTTTTGACCAATAACCTGCTGCCTGTGACTTTAGGTAATATCATCGGTGGTGGTATCTTTGTTGGCATGTGGTATTGGATGATTTATCTACGCGACTAATTCAAGCTCGGTGATTGCACCGAACTGACTGTGACACTAAAAAGACGGCCTGCATCGCAGGCCGTTTTTTATTTGTGGAAAACCATGTCATGGGGTTCTCTCGTGAAGAAGAGAAGGCCTAGTCACTACGATCTACAGATGTGTATATGTCGTTGAAATTAACCAAGGATCAAAGGGAATGATCTTTTGGGTGGGGGAGTTGGATAAAAAAGGATCTATATTGATTTGGTTATCCACAGTTTCTGTGGATAACCTGTCTCAAATTCAGTGAGTAACCAGATCTCACGGTAGGGGAGCGGCTATTTAGAAGCCTGAATTTGTGCAAGAACTCGACCTTCTTTGGTCAGTGATGTCTTTAAAGATAGTTGTAACGCAAGCGCCAAAGAGCAACTCATCATGACAAAAATAGCTAGCATGATCATCAGTTGATATTTAATAGCGATCATTGGTGAAGCCCCACCTAGAATTTGTCCTGTCATCATTCCTGGTAGCGTTACTAAGCCGGTAGTGGTCATTGACGCCATAATTGGTGACATCGCCTTCTGTATTGCATTGCGTACAAATGGCGCGGCTGCGTAACTCGGTGCGGCTCCTAGGGCTATAGCTGCTTCATATTCTGATTTTTGTATTTGGAAAGCGCCAAACAAGTTCTGTAGTGCCACTATATTACTGCTCAAGCTGTTACCTAATAGCATCCCTGCAATGGGGATAAGGTATTGTGCACTAAACAACGGTGTCGGCTTGATGATAAAGAAGCAGATAAACAAAACAATGGGTACGCACGTTACAGCAAGACCAACAGCGACTGGGCCAAGTAGCAGCTTTCTAGGCAGCTTGGATTTTTCGACAATGGAACTTGCTCCGACGACTATCATGGCAAACAACCACAGTAAGTTGACCCATAAGCTATTTAGAGTAAATAGGTACTCTAGATAAAGCCCTACCAGAAAGAGCTGTACAGCCATACGCACAATACTAATAGAAGCCTCTTTGCCTAGACCTAATTTCAGTTTGTGATTAATGGTGATCGGTAAGATGAGAAGTGAGCTAAATAGCAGTAACTGCCACCAAGATATGTCGATAACGTCTTGCATAGTGCTTCCTTTTTATTGGACACACATCATATCTGAAAGTGCCAAATGATGCATTTCAGCCTGCGGGCTTTTGATTCAATTGTTACGCAAGAATTTAACAATTGCAGCACAAAACCTTGGTTATTTGATGCATTTTTAGCTACTACTTAGTAGGTAAAACGTTAAAATTAGTTACAATAGAGTTTCATAAGTGTTGGTTTTTAACATCTGTGAAATATACTTAATTCTTCACATTTGTTAATACTTTTTAATATGTTTCTTTAACTGAAAACAACTCTGGATGAGCTCAAAAAAGTATTGATTAGCAAGGGTTATAACGGGAGATTTCATTGAACCCTACTTTGAGTATGGTCTAAAATTTGTTGTTAGAAACTGATGAACTTTAGCCCCTTAGAATGGGCTTATCGAAATTACTAAATACAAAATAGGCAAAATGTATGAGTGATGTTAATAAAATTGAAACTGGCGAAAAACGCTCGCTGGAGTGGAAGTCATTCCTCTTCATCGCAGTGGTTCTCTTTCCTGTGTTGAGTGTTGCTTTTGTAGGTGGCTACGGCTTTATAGTTTGGGCGCTTCAAGTGTTCGTATTCGGACCTCCAGGTGCTCACGGCGGCATGTAATGCCCTCACGTAACAACATTTTTTAGACCAAATATTTAAGAGAGCTAATCATGAAGTCATTTTTAGTTAAACTGTGGCGCACTATGACTCGCCCTGCAGTACACATCAGCCTTGGTGTACTAACCATGGGTGGTTTTATCGCGGGTGTTATCTTCTGGGGTGGTTTCAACACCGCTTTAGAGCACACTAACACAGAAGAATTCTGTATCAGCTGTCACACTATGCGTGACAACGTATACGTAGAACTACAAGAAACAGTTCACTGGAAAAATACATCTGGTGTACGTGCTACTTGTCCTGACTGTCACGTTCCTCACGAATGGACAGCAAAAATCGCTCGTAAGATGCAAGCATCTAAAGAAGTATTCGCACAAGTTTTCGGTGACCTAGATACACCTGAGAAATTCGAAGCACGTCGTATCGAGTTGGCAAAACACGAATGGGATCGTTTCTCTGCAAACAAATCTCTAGAGTGTAAAAACTGCCACAACTACGATTCTATGGATTTCGACAACATGCGTCCTACTGCGCGTATTCAAATGAAGAATGCAGCAGAGCGTGACCAAAGCTGTGTTGATTGTCACAAAGGTATTGCACACAACCTTCCATTAGATATGGAATCGGCAAGTGGTATCGTTGGTGAGCTTGAGCAAGTTGCTAGCAGCACTTCTTACTCGAACGGTGCAGAAGTGATTTCAATTCGTCACCTTCCAATGTACACGGATGAGACTGCAACAGTTGAAGCGGGTCTACTAAGCCCTGCGAGTAAAGTTGCTGTTATCGACGAGAAAGGCGACATGATCAAGATTCAAATCGACGGTTGGCGTAAAGCGAAAGGCTTCGGACGTGTAATCCAAGAAGACTTCGGTATGAACATCTCAACGGCGATCTTGACAAAAGAAGTATCTCAAAGTGACGTAATCACTGTTGGTGAGAAGAAAGAAGATGAGCTAACTGGCCTTCCATGGGAAGAAGTTAACCTAGCACTTTGGATGAAGAAAGAGTCTATGGTTGATAACTTCGATCCAATCTGGAACGCAGCTGGTCAAGCGTACCAATCTAACTGTTCAACTTGTCACTCACAACCAGATGAAGCGCACTTCAGTGCTAACGGTTGGGTAGGCATGCTAGATGGTATGATTGCATTCGTTAACTTCGACACAGATACAGAAGCATTGGTTCTTAAGTATCTACAGAAGCACTCATCAGATTTTTCTGAAGGCCATCACTAATAAGACGTCAATTGGAGTAACACAATGGCAATTACAAGAAGAAGTTTTCTGAAAGGTGTCGCAACGACTAGTGCGGCATCGGTTATCGGTCCAAGCTTATTGGCGTCGGCTTCAGCATCTGCTGCAGAAACAGACGGCACATGGAAAGTCTCTGGTTCTCACTGGGGTGCATTCCGAGCTCGCGTTTACGCGGGTAAAGTACAAGAAATTAAACCTCTAGAAATCGATCAGCACCCAACTGAAATGCTGAAAGGTATCAAGGGTATTATCTACAGCCCATCTCGTGTGCGTTACCCAATGGTTCGCCTAGATTGGTTTAAGAAGCATAAATACAGCGCAGACACGCGTGGTAACAACCGCTTTATTCGTGTGACTTGGGATGAGGCACTAGACCTTGTTTACCGCGAACTAGAGCGCGTACAGAAAGATTACGGTCCATGGGCGCTTCACACAGGTCAAACTGGTTGGAGACAAACTGGTCAGTTCCACAGCTGTACTAACCACATGCAACGTGCAATGGCGCTTCACGGTTACTCTGTGAAGAAAATCGGTGACTACTCGACAGGTGCTGGTCAAACGATCATGCCTTACGTACTAGGTTCTACTGAAGTTTATGCACAAGGTACATCTTGGGAACTTATCCTAGAAAACAGTGACAACATTGTTCTTTGGGGTAACGATCCAGTTAAAAACCTTCAAGTAGGTTGGACATGTGAGACTCACGAGTCGTTCGCATACCTAGAACAGCTGAAAGAAAAAGTTGCTAAGAAAGAAATCAACGTTGTTTCTGTTGACCCTGTTAAGAACAAAACAGGTCGTTACCTAGAAAACGAGCAGTTCTACATCAACCCACAAACTGACGTGGCGTTCATGCTTGGTGTTGCTCACGTACTTTACAATGAAGGTCTATACGACAAGAAGTTCATCGAAACTTACTGTCTAGGTTTTGAAGACTTCATCAAGTACGTTCAAGGTGAAACGAAAGACAAAGTTGAGAAGACGCCTGAGTGGGCTGCTGCTATCTGTGGCGCTAGCGCGGATTCTATCCGTGACTTCGCTAAGATGCTGGTTAACGGTCGTACACAGATTCTTGTTGGTTGGAGTATCCAACGTCAACAACACGGTGAACAGCCTTACTGGATGTGTGCAGTTATCGCGGCAATGGTTGGCCAAATCGGTCTACCTGGCGGTGGTATTTCTTACGGTCACCACTACTCTGGTATCGGTGTATCTTCAACTGGTTTCGCTGCTCCGGGTTCTTTCCCGCTGAACATCGATCAAGGTCAGAAGCCTAAGTACACAAACACAGATTACAACGGTTACAGCCGCGTAATCCCAGTTGCTCGTTGGGTTGATAGCTTGCTAGAGCCTGGTAAGAAGATCAAAGCGAATGGCGCAACGGTAACACTACCTGATATCAAGATGATGGTATTCAGTGGTAACAACCCGTGGCACCACCACCAAGATCGCAACAAGATGCGTAAAGCATTCAAGAGCCTACAAACTGTAGTTGCTGTTGATTTCGCTTGGACTGCAACTTGTCGTCACTCTGACATCGTGCTTCCTGCATGTACTCAGTGGGAACGTAACGATATCGATGGTTACGGCGCATACTCTGGCCGTGGTTTGATCGCGATGCACAAACTAGTGGATCCTCTGTTCCAGTCTAAGACTGACTTCGAGATCATGTCTAGCCTAACTAAGCGTTGGGGTCGTTACGACGATTACACGCGTGGTATGGACGAAATGCAGTGGGTTAAATCTCTCTACGACGAATGTCGCGCAGCAAACGAAGGCAGCTTCGAAATGCCTGAGTTCGCTGAGTTCTGGGAAAAAGGTTTCCTAGACTTCGGTAAAGGTAAGCCATGGACTCGTCACGCTTCATTCCGTGAAGATCCAGAGATCAATGCACTAGGTACACCTTCTGGTTTCATCGAAATCACAAGCCGTACTGTTGGCAACATGGGCTACGAGCACTGTCAAGAACACCCAATGTGGTTCGAGAAATCTGAACGTTCACACGGTGGTCCAGGCTCTGATAAACACCCGTACTGGCTACAATCTTGTCACCCAGACAAGCGTCTTCACTCTCAAATGTGTGAATCTGAAGAGTGGCGTGCGACTTACGCGGTACAAGGCCGTGAGCCAATCTACATCAACCCAGTTGATGCTAAGAAGAAAGGCATCAAAGACGGTGACGTAGTACGTGTGTTCAACGACCGTGGTCAACTACTAGCAGGTGCTGTTCTAATGGATAGCTACGCTCCTGGTGTTGTACGTATCGAAGAAGGTGCTTGGTACGGTCCGATCAACGAGAAAGTGGGCGCGCTAGATACATACGGCGATCCAAACACACTGACTCAAGACATCGGTACTTCTGAGCTAGCTCAAGCGACCTCAGCAAACACATGTTTGGTAGACTTCGAGAAGTTCCAAAGCAAACTGCCTCCAGTAACTTCATTCGGCGGTCCAATCGAAGTATCTTAAGTTCTGAGATAAACGTTTAAATTAAAGCCCCTGTAAGTACTCTTACAGGGGCTTTTTGTTTTTTAGCTATCCAACTTTGTATTTACGGTAAAGCATCGGTGGAGCGCGTTTAGAAGCGTATTGAGAGGTGAGGGATGAGAAGCTTGCCGGTTAGAGTCTGTTCTTAGATAAGAGCGGCTATAAGTGGTGATTATGATGACAAAGTATGAGAAAGCAAAAAGGTCGATACCAAGTACCGACCTAATAGAGACCTATCGAGCTGTGAGAGTTAAATCTCGAACATAAACCAATAACCGTACGCACAGATTAGAGCGGGTACACTGGAGTACAAGGTCGCGACCAGTGCCGCTTTAGGTGCCATCGCAATGGCAGGGAACAGGGCATCACCATCATTTGAAATTGCATTGCCTACCTGAGCTGAAAGGGGAAGTGCGCCTGAAAGGTAAAGACTAGTCACCAATAATTGTGGTCCACAGCCCGGTAGCAAACCCATCAGGACCCCAGCCAGGGGGAGCATCATTCCCCAGCTTGAGAATAGCGTCGCAAAATCAACATTTGCTATCACAGAGCCGAACTCAAAAAACAGAAAAGCAACCACGACCCACGCTGTAACAAAGTTCGTATCCTGCGCTGTTTTTTGTAGTGGATGAGAGCCTAGACATTTTTCGTCCTCACTTACCGCTGATTTGTAGTCTTTAATCTCACGAGTAAGACCCCACAAAAACATGGAGCTAATCAACAAGATAGCGCCAAGCCATTCCATCGACATTTCAGGTAAAGCGAGCAGTTGATTGACATCGACTTGAAATGAGCCGAGTAGGGCAACCGCAGCGCCTGGGATAATCAATACTGACCACAAGTAACCTTGCAAATTGATCGCTTTTTTAGAGACAGCTTCTTTGTCTTGTGATTGCGATGAACAGCTTCTAACAGGTTCATCATTCTCAACTTGTTTAGGACGTAAAAAGTCATCGGCGTGGAATAGGTTGATGATTCGACCTGAAGCGGTACCGACGATGACACCCATTGCCATCATAGCGAGGCCTGTTTTCGGTTCGCTGGCGATGAGTAGAAAGGCTGCATCGCCCATAGTAGACACCAACACAGCGACAACAGCACCGAAACCGAGCTTACCCGAGATAAATTGTGTGGTTACCACGATAGCACCACCACAACCGGGCAGCGCACCCATCAGAGCGGCAAATACAACTTGGTTGGAGCGAGATTGATGGACCAACTTACTGAATACGTTGTCTTTATTGATGTAGAGAGCTAGCCAGTGATAGACCGCCAGGGTTAGAGCAACATAACAAGACACGGCCCAGAAGGCGTCAGATAATGTGGTTACCGTAAGCTCTCGCGTAGCCGGTGCTGCAACTAGAGCGGCAAGTGAAATAGGCAAAAGCAGTCGCTTGAAAGAGAGTGAAAACTGAGTGGTTTTCGCAGTGCTACTACTTGGTAAAAATGAGATTAGTCGATCCATGGGTGTTACTCAAAAATAGGTGTCTAAAGATTAATATATACGAATGATAATAATTATCAATTGCATTCTTGGTTTTTTTCTCTATTCTTGAAGTGGGGAAAATCGACGAAACATGACCAAACTAAAAAAATAAGGTAAAGTGTGCCTAATAAAGAGAGGCTCTATAGGTAGAGTCGTAATTGTTAGTGTAATAGGAAGAAACATGATTTTAGTTGTTGGTCACAAAAACCCTGATAGTGACAGTATTTGTAGTGCGTTAGTTGCAACAGAGCTTCTTAAAGCTCGTGGCGAGGAAGCGACACCAATTCGCCAAGGCGAGATCAACCGCGAAACTCAACACATTCTTGAAGTTGCTGGTGCAGAAATGCCAGAACTTCGTACTTCTGTTGCTGGTGAGAAAATCTGGCTAGTAGACTACTCAGATCTAGCACAAGCACCAGACGATGTTGCTGACGCAGAGATCCTAGGTATTGTCGATCACCACCGTCTAGGTGACGTGATGACAGTTAACCCAATGGAAGCTTGGATCTGGCCTGTTGGTTGTACTAACACAGTACTTTTCAACATGTTCAAGATTGAAGGTCACGCTATCTCTCAACAAATCGCTAAGCTAATGATGTCTGCAATCCTTTCAGACACTGTTGGTTTCGCATCTCCAACTTGTACTCAAAAAGATAAAGACGCGGTTGCTGAACTTGCTGAAATCGCTGGCGTAGACGACGTTGATGCATTTATCAAAGCACTTCTAATCGCTAAAACAAACATCGAAGGCCTATCTGCTGCACAGCTAGTAGAAAAAGACCTTAAAGGCTACCCATTCAACGGTCGCGATGTTGTTGTAGGTCAAGTTGAACTTGCAACTCTTGAGCAAGTAGATGGCATGATCGAAGCACTTGAAGCGGATCTTGAAGAGCGTTGTGAGAAAAACGGTCTAGCATTCGCTGCTGTAATGCTTACTGACATCACTACAGCTCAAACTCGTCTACTTTACAAAGGTGAGTGGGCTGAGAAGTTGGTTAAGCACGAAAAAGACGGCATGCTAATGATGGAAAATACATTAAGCCGTAAGAAGCAAGGCTGGCCTTGGCTACAAGGTGAGCTTGTTTAATCAAGTCACTTAATAATAAACGCCTGCTAACTTAGCAGGCGTTTTTCTTTGAAGTAAGCACTTTTCTTCATCGATAATATTTGCAGTTAAAAGCACTCTGCATAAAATAACTTTAAGCGCAAAGTTACTGACTAAAGTAGGAAATTAAGATGACTACACAGCTAGACGATAAAAGAATCGCTGAAATCAATAAGTACACGGGTGAGCAACGCCTAAAGTACTGTGTGAAAGAAATCGTAGCAAACCGTGAAGTATGGATCTTAACCGATGAGCACGGTTGTGTAATGCTAAACACAGAAGACGAAGACTGCGTTCCTGTATGGCCAAACCAAGAGTTTGCTGAGTCATGGGCGACAGGTGACTGGGCTGAGTGTAAGGCTGAGTCTATCTCATTAAACAAATGGCACAGCCGCTGGACTAACGGTCTAGAAGACGATGAACTTGCTGTGGTTGTATTCCCTAATGAGCAAGAAGAAGGCGTTATCCTGTTCCCTGATGAATTCGACTTTGAACTGAAGAAACAGGCTGCTAGGCGTTAATCTTCTCGTTACATCATAAGTCAGCGTTGCCTTCTGTTAGGCAACGCTTTCACTCTGTGTGCTGCCCCAGCGCTCCTCAAACAACACAACCACTATCTCGCGTACTAATATCCAATCAACTGATACAAAGGCGCTTGCTGCGCAGTGTTTGGTGCCCGCTTAAGTACGCCCGTCTCGTGGTACCTCTTCAAAATTTTTCGCACAATGGGTTTTACTTGTGCTTTGGTCATCCCAGCTTTCAACTCTGGCTCGTAGAGTAATTGAAGTAGCACCACATCTAACGGTGAAAGTAGATCCTCTGGCGTATGGTCATTGAAGATGGAAGGGTAGGCTTTATCTGAGTCATTGGGTAGCCCTAGAACTTGTGTGATTTCTTCTACGATACAGGCGACAAGCTTTCCTCGTGATCTCGCCTGATCAACAGGAATAATGATTCCTGCATAGACAATTTCACCTTTTGTGTTGGTTCGATAACCCGCTGTGCAAATCGCACTGTTTAGGTGCTCGGTCGATTTGAGATTGAGTACGCGTTTGGATTCCGAAATCCACTTGCTTTGTCTGGTGTATATCCATTTAACGTTCGCTTCAGACTCTTTGTTGACGAGTGAAATGGGGTGTTGGGTCACTTGAGCTAAGTGCTGGATATGAAGTTCGGCGAGTTCTTGATGAAGCTCTTGATCGCCGACACGATGGTCAATCCAAATTTTGATCGGTTGCTGCCATTTGGCGAGTGGTTTCGTGCCTGAGGAGTATTCGTGTTGCAGTGCCACGTTATAAAACGCGGTTTCTATGAAGGCTTTATCTAACCAAGTAAGCGGTGTGCTTGCCGCTTTAAATGAGAGGCTAACAAGCAAGAGGGGAAGCATTGTAGCGGTTCGTAACATACTTTCCCTCCTACTCAACATAGCTTGGTTCTAGCTTAGTCGTTTCAGCTTAGTGGTTTGGCGCTTTGGAGAAATGACTCTCAACCAGTCTTTGAGTGATTTGGTGACTTGGGTTGGTTAATACTTCATCGGTGTCCCCACTCTCAACCACATCGCCTTCGTGCATCACAATGATTTTGTCGGTGATGTGCTTAACAATGCCAAGGTGTTGAGATACGTAGACGAAAGATACGCCCATCTCTTCTTGCAGTTCTAAGAACAGATTGATGATCTGAGAACGCATTGCCATATCTAGACCGTTCAAAGCTTCGTCAGCGACAATGATTGATGGCTGAAGTATCAAGGCACGAGCTAGACAAACTCTTTGTTTCTGGCCCGCAGCAAGCATTTGAGGGTAGAAGTAAGCATGTTCCGGCAGAAGGCCTACACGTAAGAGTGTGTCCTTTACACGGCGCATGCGGGCTTCTGGTGGCATGTTGGTGTTTCGCTTCAAAGGGCCTTCCAGAATACGACCAATCTGAATGCGCGGGTTAAGCGATGTATTGGGATCTTGGAAGATCATGCGAATCAACTTACAGCGAGTTGAGTAGTCTTTGTGTTCCAGCTTTTCACCGTTTACACGAATCTCACCCGCAGTCGGTTCTACCATGCCTGCTAGCATTCTTGCTAACGTCGATTTACCAGAGCCGTTTTGACCAATAAAGCCGATCGTTTGGCCTGCTTCAAGCGTAAAGCTTACCGGCTTCACCGCTTGATGAATCTTTTTACGGAAAAGACCAGAGCGAGTCGTAAAGTCTTTGGATAATTCACTGACTTCTAATAATGCACTCATGATTTCTTTTTCTTCTCCATATTCAGAGGGAAATGACAGTTAAACTTATGGTTTTTGATTCGTTTAGTATGTGGGATTTCCACACACTGTCTTTGCGCGTAAGGGCAACGTGGACCCAACCGACAACCAATAGGAAGATGTTGTAGTGGAGGAATCGAGCCTGGTAGCGACTGAAGTTTCTCTTTGTGTGGGATCCAGTCGTTGAAGTCTGGCATCGCTTTCAACAGAGCCACAGTGTATGGGTGCTTTGGCGCATCCAACAGTTTTTGCGTATCCGCAGATTCAACAGACTGACCACAGTACATAACGGTAATTCGAGTCGCCCATTGAGTGATGGTCGTTAAGTCATGGCCGATCAGGATAATGGTCGTGTTATGGAGCTGATTCATTCGGCTCAATAATCGCAAGATCTGAGACTGGGTAATCGGATCCAAGTCGTTAGTTGGTTCATCGGCAATCAAGACTTTCGGCTTGGCAGCGATTGCCATTGCGATCATCACCTTTTGACACTCACCATCAGTGAGTTCATAAGAGTAGCTGTCCATTAGGCGAGAGTGATCTTTAATGCCGACTTTGTGAAGAAGTGCTATCGCTTGCTTCTTACGCCATTTAAATCGTTGCCACCATCGACCTTCAAAGGCGTGTGAGGGGATGGCTTCAATCAGTTGATTGCCTACTTTTTCCGAAGGATCAAGACACGTCGATGGCTCTTGGAAAATCATCGCAATATCACGAGCAATAACACGTCTGCGCTCTTTAGGGGTCAGTTGAAGCAGGTCAACATTCCCGAGTCGCATACGGTCAGCGGATACCTTCCAGTTTTCTTTACAAACACCAACGATCGCTTTAGCAACCAAGCTTTTACCTGAGCCTGATTCACCTACTAAACCACGAATTTCCCCTTCATTGAGGGTAATACTCATTCGATCTACCGCTTTAACCATCCCTTGAGGGGTCTCAATTTCAATGGTTAGATGTCGAATATCAAGTAACGGCATTATTCGATTCCTGCATTTAGCGCTTGGCGAACACCTTCACCGACGAGGTTAATCACAATCACTGTAAACATAATGGCTAGGCCAGGTAGGGTTACTGTCCATGGTGCGAGATAAATCAGTTCTACAGAATCACCGAGGATAGAGCCCCATTCGGTACTCGGTGCTTGAGCGCCAAGACCAAGGAAGCCTAAAGCGGTGATATCAAGAATCGCGACGGATAACGCCAGCGTAATTTCTAGTGCCACCACAGTAAGAATATTAGGAAGAATCGAGTTCCACAGCAGGTAGAAGTCGTTCGCACCATCAAGGCGAGAAGCCAGAATATAGTCTTTCTCTACCTCAGCATGCACAGCAATGTAGACCGAGCGAATAAAGCGCGGAATCAATGCCAAACATAAGGCTAGCAAGATATTGAACTCGCCAAAGCCGAGGAATGCCACAAAGATAATTGCCAGTAGCAGAGACGGAATCGACATCACTGTATCAAGCAGGTGGTTTAGGGTACTTGATAGCAAACCACGCGTCATACCGGCAAGTACACCAATGAGACAGCCAATAACGGCAGCGATAAAGGTAATCACGACTGCAGCGCCAAAGGTAAGCTGAGAGCCAATGATTAAGCGAGAAAGAATATCTCGACCCAGATCGTCTGTACCTAAGAAGTATTCAACAGTGCCTGCTGGATCCCAAGATGGCGGTGTTAGCAGATGGCCTGTTTGCTCTTGCGCATCATGAGGAGCTAACCACGGAGAAGTGATCGTCACCAGAATGATAAGTATCAAACACCACAAGCCAAACATCGCAAGATTGTTAGAGCGGAAGCTACGCCAGAAGCGCTCAAACTGGGTAGGAATCTGTTCTTCCTGGTAGACGTTATTTGTTAGCATACCATTCCTTCCTTACCAGTGGGTTGACCATAGCGCCTAGCAGGTCAGACAGAATATTTGCAGTCAAAACCAGAGTTGCCACCACGATTACGCCTGCTTGAATAGAAACGTAATCTTGATTCGATAAACCATCCAATAACCAGCGTCCAATCCCCGGCCAGTTAAAGATAGACTCGGTAATGATCGCAAGCGTTAACATGCTCGAAAGCTGAACACCGACCTTAGGAATAATCGGTGGAATCGCATTTCTTAATACGTGCTGAGTCACGATCTCTCTTGTTGATAGACCTTTAATACGTGCCGCACGGATGTAGTTCTGTGTCATCACTTCAGCCACTGATGCTCGCATCAGACGAATAACCTGAGTCGTTGGTGCCAATGCTAAAACAAGACACGGCAGCGCCATGTGCTCGATGACACTTTGCAAAGCATGCGCGCGGTAACGGCCTTCAGCAAAAAAAGCATCGATGATCGCAAAGCCAGTCACGTGTTCAATCTCATAAAGTAGATCGTATCGACCGCCAACAGGGAACATCTCAAAATGCAGAGAGAACACCATGATCATCAAGAGTGCGACCCAGAATATTGGTGCTGAGTAACCGGCCATTGAGGTGAACGAGATAGTGGTGTCGACAAACTTACCTTGTCTCATGCCTGCGATGGTTCCAAAAGGGATGCCAATCAAAAGCGCTAGCACAAAGGCAAAGAAACACAGCTCCAATGTGGCTGGGAATACAACCACAAGCTCATCAATGATAGGGGTACCGTGTTTGCTCAAGCCAAAATTCAGCGTCGACAATTCAGTAACATAGCTTATCCAGCCCGGCCAGAAATCTTGAATCGCCCACGGTGAGGTTTGGTCGAGTCGCAGTAACGAAAAGCCGACCATCGTCAGAATCGCAAGCGTGATCACGAACAAGTTAATACGTCTTAATGTATACCAAAACATCAGTGCACCTCTCTTCTGACTTGATCAAAAGGTTGGGCATTGAACGGACTCTGTTTGAAGCCGGTTAGTGAACGATCATGAACGCGGAACTGCACTCCGTGAGCCAGAGGGATCACAGGAACTTCTTCGTTAAGAATGTTTTGGGCTTGGCGATACAAGTTTACACGGTGCCTTTGTTGGTTGATCTCTATGGCTAAATCCAGAAGGAAATCAAAGTCTGAATTACACCACATCGATACGTTGAGTCCTGCGCGCTCAGAGCTGCAAGAGAGTAGGGGGCGCAAGAAGTTATCAGGATCACCAGTATTACCGATCCAGCCAGTTAGTAGCAGATCTGTTGAGGCGATTGAAGATAGCTGTGTACGGTCGAATCGGTCGTCAGTGTAAAGTTTCAATTCGATGCCGATGTCCGCTAAGTTAGCTTGGATAAGTTCTGCTGTCTTACGCGGGCTTGGATTATACGCTCTTGGCTCTAGCGGTACCCACATTGAAAGCTCTAATCCCGGCTCGACGCCAGCTTCTTTGAGAAGAGCTATCGCATAGTTTCGGTCATAACGTACTTGAACATTGTCTTTCTGATGAGCCCAAGATGTTGGAGGCAGCAGCGTGTAAGCCTTGGTGCCTGTGCCGTAGTATACCGAATCAAGAATATTCTGGCGGTTGATAGCCAAGTTCAGCGCTTTACGTACGCGAGAGTCACGCAGGGCTGGGTGCTCTGTATTAAGGGCGATGAAAGAGACATTAACCGCGGGTGTCGCGGATATCTGCAGCTCTTCGTGTGCTTGAATGATTGGGATCTGGCTAGAAATCGGCGAGTTCAACACATCACATTCATTGCGCAGCAACTTAGCGAGTGTGCCGGTTCCGCGTTGTGAGGTATCGAAAACCACTTGGTCCATTTGCACATCACCTTTCCAGTAATGCTTGTTCTTTTTAAGGCGCACCAAGTCGTTGATTTGATATTCATCGAGATAGAATGGACCTGTACCAACTGGCTTTGAGTCGATTTCATTCTTCTCATCAGCAGCCACGAGTTGGTTTGCGTATTCTTTAGAGTGAATTACCGCGTAACTGGTCGCAATGTTATTTAGAAAGGAATTATCTGGTCGACTTAATTGGAATTTAACCGTTAAGTCATCCACTGCCGTGATATCGACAATCAAGTTCTTGAAATCGATGCCAGCAAACCATGGATATAGACCGCCGCCCACATAGTGGAATGGGTTTGAGCTATCAATGATACGTTCGAAACTAAAAACCACATCTTGCGCGTTCATAGAACGGGTTGGCGTAAACCAGTCTGTGGTCTGGAACGCGACGTTCGGGCGCAGTTTGAAAGTGTATTCAGTACCTGATTTATCGACAGACCAGCTTGTTGCTAGGTTCTGTTGTGGTCGATAGGTCATAGGATCGAGTGTGAGCAGCGTGTCGAAGATTTGAGGGCTCAGTGATTCTGCTGTAATTCCACTATCAACCAATTGAGGGTTGAAGGTACTAGGATTACCTTGGCCACAATAAATGAAGCCTTTTTCACGAATTTGATCGTGATTCACACTCTCACCACATCCGGCTAAAAAGCTCAGCGTGCAGATGCTCAGTGATAGTCTTATTAGTGCTTTCATAAAAAGAAATACTTTTCGAAACGAGGCGTTAGAGGAGCCTCAAGATCCGGATAATTTAACATTTTATTTATTCGGCTCCAAATAATAATCCTATGAGTGTGGCTATTTCTCACTGCCTTGTCCGACAATCGCGTACTTCCTCACCATTCCCCTTAATTGGTTGTAGGTGAGTCCGAGTAATTCCGCGGCTTGCTTTTGGTTGTACTTGCTCTGTTTTAAGGCTTGATTGAGCAGTTTGATGTCTTGTTGTTCTTGCCATGCTTTGTAGTCAAGAGGCAAAGAAAACGAGCTCTCAGTAGAAGTATGGCTGTTGGATGGATCATTACCAATTTCTTGAGAGGATTCTTGATTCGTGTCCCATGCTGGCTTGAACGGGTTAAATACCAAAGATTCAATAGGGTATGGGTTATTGCCATGTTGGTAGATGGCACGCTCGATGACGTTCTTGAGCTCCCTGACATTACCTGGCCAAGAGTATTCCAATAAGGATTCAATGGCCGATGGTGCAAAGCCAACAAATAGCTCAAGCTCTAATTCACGGCACATCTTAATAGCGTAGTATTCGGCCAATAATGTGATGTCTTCTTTACGTTCACGAAGCGGGGGAATAGTAATCACATCAAAGGCGAGTCTATCCAATAAGTCAGCTCTGAATTCGCCCTTAGATGCCATCTCTGGTAGGTCTGCATTGGTCGCACACACCAGCCTTACATTTGCACTTAGCGCTTTTTGCCCACCAACACGTTCATATTGTCCGTATTCAATAACCCGCAATAGTTTCTCTTGCACAGCTAGAGGGGTTGTCGCGAGTTCATCAAGAAATAGTGTGCCGCCTTCTGCTCTTTCAAATCGGCCATGGTGACGACCTTTTGAACCGGTAAAGGAGCCTGACTCATGACCAAACAGCTCTGAATCAATTAAGCCTTCGCTCAGGGTTGAACAGTTTAGTGAGATCAAGGGTTGGTCCCAACGCTTTGAGAGGTAATGGAGCCTTTGTGCAATCAACTCCTTACCTGTACCACGCTCGCCAATGATCAGAATAGGTCTCTCTATTGGAGCCAGTTGAGAAACTTTGTCCAAAACAGAAAGAAAGCTAGGTGATTCACCAATGAGATTCTGCTGCATAGCGGGTCCTTGTAGTAGCTGAGCGCTAGTGGAGGTCATATAAGGGCTGTAATGGTGAAAAATACCAATACTTGGTTAAATTCATCATAGCATGGTTCAGGTTAATCGCCATTACATTGTAAGTGACTGATAATTAATGTCTTAAAAGTTGGCACGCTACTTGGATTACTTATGGTAGGTTTAACAACAAATGTAAATTAGCGAGCAAGTGGTGATGAGTCGCACAACGATTTAAAACGCATTTGCCTTCAATTGTAATTAAGGAGTTTCTCATGGGTATTTTTTCTCGCTTTGCAGACATCGTAAATTCAAACATCAGCGCATTATTAGACAAGGCTGAAGATCCTGAAAAAATGATTCGCCTGATCATCCAAGAAATGGAAGATACATTGGTAGAGGTTCGCACTAACTCAGCAAAAGCAATCGCGGACAAGAAAGAACTCGCTCGTAAAGTTGAAGCTATCGAAACTCTGATTCTTGATTGGCAGAATAAAGCGACACTGGCACTGACCAAGCAACGTGAAGATCTAGCGAGAGCGGCGCTGATCGAAAAGCAAAAGCTTGAAGACATCATCAAGAGCCTTCACACAGAGCAAACGTTAGTGCATGAAACGATTGAGAAACTAACGAATGAGATTGGTAAGCTTGAAACTAAGATCGCAGAAACACGTGCCAAGCAACAAGCACTGATGATTCGCAACAACGCTGCAAGCAACCGTCGTGATGTGCAAAAACACCTGCATTCAAGCAAAACCAGTGAAGCAATGGCGAAGTTTGAGCAATTCTCGCGTAAAGTGGATGAATTAGAAGCTGAAGCGGATGTTTACGCGAAGACAGGCAATGCAAAATCGTTAGACCAAGAATTTGCAGAGCTACAAGCTCAAGATGAGATTGAAAAAGAGCTAGCGAAGCTGAAGCAACAAGTTGAAAACCGCGATAAATAATTCAGGAGTTGTCTATGTCCACATTTCTAATTGCAGGTCCACTGATTGTCTTTTTGATCTTCGTGGCACCGCTATGGTTATTCCTACATTACCGCAGCAAGAAGAAATCCAGTAATGGGCTATCGGAAACGGATCTTCAACGCCTGCACAAGCTTTCAGCACAGGCAGAATCGATGCAAGATCGTGTAACAACGCTAGAAAAAATACTGGATGCGGAGTCACCTAACTGGAGACGAAACTATGAGTAGAGATCTGTATCGCGATCCAATTAACGGTAAGTTGTCTGGCGTGTGTGCAGGCTTGGCGAATTATTTCGGCCTGGAAGTCTGGTTGGTTCGCATCATGGTTATCTCTGCTGCACTGCTCGGTGGTAGTTTTTTGGTGTTATTGGCGTATATTGCTTTGACATTTATGCTTGAAAAACAACCACCTCAGTATGTCGACCAAATGAAGGCTAAACAAGAGCATACACTCAAGCAAAAGCCTTGGGAAAAAGGGCAAACTGCAGAGTCACTATTGAACACTTTAGAGGGTGATTTCCAGAAGTTAGAGACCAGTGTCCGCAACATGGAAGCTTATGTCACATCCGATACGTTTAAAGTGAACCGCGAATTTAAGAACATGTAGCGGTAAAACCTAAAAAATATAAGATGACGGTTTAGGAAAATTTATTCCAAGCCGTTATTTTTTTTAATAATTTTCTCTAAATAAATCTTACGCCGACTGGTAAGTTACATGCGATTAATCTATGTTATAAAAATATTTATAGATATGGATGATCACCAATGTATAGAGCCTCCCTTGTCCTATTGACGGCCTTAGCTGGGTTGTCTGGGTGTGGTAAGGAGCTTCCTCCCGTACCTGAACCTGAATCTAGACCCGCCAAACTCTTCACTGTCTCCGTCGGTAACAATGCTTTTGAGCGTAATTTCCCTGCTACAACTGAAGCTGGTGATAGAGCGGTACTCGCATTCCGCGTTCCCGGATTATTACAGAGCATCGACGTGACCGCAGGTCAGCATGTGTCGAAAGGCGACAAACTCGCCATGCTAAACCCTGATGAATATCAACTTCTAGAGAAGCAAGCAAAAGCGAACTTTCAGCTTGCCGATGTTCAGTACCAACGTGCGATCAAACTGCGTAAAGACCGCGTAGTGTCAGAGCAAGATTTCGACCAAGCGAAAGCAAACCACAATTCGGCTCGCGCGATGCTAAATCAAGCGAATGCGAATCTTCGCTACACCACTTTAGTTGCCCCTTATGATGGCACCATTTCCATTATTCCAGCTGAAAATCATGAGTACATTGCCGCTAAAGAAGGCGTCATGAATATTCAGACCAATCAGATTCTAAAAGTCGTTTTCTTATTGCCCGATCAACTTATTACGCGCTTTTCTTCAGGGTTTGAAATCGATGCAACCATGGTATTTGATGCGTTTCCTGAAAACTCCTACGTACTGACGTTCCAAGAGGTAGATACAGAAGCTGACCCTAAAACGGGTTCATATAAAGTCACCATGGTGATGGAAAGACCAACCGATATCGGTATCTTGCCAGGCATGTCTGGTACCGTGAATCTTGTGTCGGCTCAAGCCGCGGCAACCAAAATCCCGACCTCTGCCATGATGACTGATGGCGATGATGTCTCAGTTTGGCGAGTGAATAGTGATGGTATCGTTGAAAAAGTCGCGATCGTGATTGATGAAAAACGTCACATTGTCTCTGGCTTAAACGATGGAGATCGCATTGTAACCTCTGGTGTTAATGGCCTTGAATCCGGCATTAAGGTTCGAGAGTGGATCAAGGAAAGGGGGCTATAACATGAGTGCATTTAAAATAGCGACAGGACTGTCATGTTTAGCTTTGCTGACTGCTTGTGGAGAAAAACCTCAAGTAGAAGCTGAGAACATTCCATTGGTTAAAGCGATTGAGATTTCAGTATTAGATTTCAATGACAAACTCTATTTCCCAGCCGTTGCCAATGCGGCGGAAAAAGCACATCTGAGCTTTCGAGTGGCGGGCGAAATATACAGGCTCGATGTCAAAGAAGGCGAACGAGTTGAGGCGGGGGATGTGATTGCTGAGCTTGATCCTACGGACTATCAATTGGACGTTGATAATGCTCAAGCTCGATATACAGTGGTGAACAGCCAGTTCAGGCGCTCAAAACCTCTAGTGAAAAAGGGCTTACTCGCGAAGTCTCAGTTTGATGAGATTGCCGCTCAACGTCAGATTGCCTACGCCGAGTTAGAACTGGCGAAGCTTCGCTTGTCTTTCACTAAGCTCAAAGCTCCCGTTGATGGCATCATTTCCCGTGTCAGTGTCGACCAATTTGAGAACATTCAAGTGGGTCAGCAAATCGTGAATATTCACAGCGTTGAGGATGTTGAGGTCGTGATTCAGCTACCTGATCAAATCTACGTTAACCAGCCTAGCGAGACCATCCTTGAAAATGTGACGGCCTTGGTACGAGTTCCAAGCGGTAATGAGTACCCAGCAGGCATTAAAGAGTTCACAACAGAGCCCGAGCCAAGCACCGGAACCTTTACCGTGACCTTGGCACTACCGATGCCTGAAGACGATCTGATTTTGGACGGTATGGCGGTCGACGTTACCTCACATGGTCGAGATATTGGCTTAGAACTGAAAGCCGGTGTTTTAGTACCTATAGAGGCGGTATTCAATGCTGACGGCGATGAACTTACTCGTAAGAACTCATTCGTTTGGGTCATTAATGACGACAACACAGTTTCAAAGCAGAAAGTGGTATTAGGCAAAGCCAACCAGAAAACGTTGCAAATAATCAAAGGATTAGAGATGGGGCAACATATAGTTGTAGCGGGCGTATCGCGATTGCGAGATGGGATGACAGTGGAAGTATTATCTCAGGAGGCGAACAATGAGTGAAGCAAATAACAAGCCCCAGAGTGACGCTCAACAGGGTGACGACCAGATCACGGGTGTAGCGGCTTACTTTATTCGCAATAAAGTTATCAGTTGGATGCTCTCGTTGATCTTCCTAATTGGTGGTGTGTCTGCCTTCTTTGGTTTGGGGCGTCTAGAAGACCCGGCCTTTACCATCAAAGATGCGATGGTTGTCACCTCTTACCCAGGTGCGACACCGCAGCAAGTGGAAGAGGAAGTCACTTATCCACTAGAGAAAGCGATTCAACAACTTACTTACGTCGATGAGGTTAACTCTATCTCTAGCCGCGGCTTGTCTCAGGTAACGGTAACGATGAAGAACAACTATGGCCCAGACGATCTGCCGCAGATTTGGGATGAACTTCGTCGAAAAGTGAATGACTTGAAAGTGTCACTGCCGCCTGGTGTGAACGATCCACAAGTCATCGATGATTTTGGTGATGTTTACGGTATTTTGCTTGCGGTAACCGGTGATGGCTACAGCTACAAAGAGCTGTTGGATTATATCGATTATTTAAGGCGTGAGCTGGAACTGGTTGATGGGGTCAGTAAAGTTTCTGTTTCTGGTCAGCAGCAAGAGCAAGTATTCATCGAAATCTCGATGAAACGGATCAGCTCTTTGGGCATCTCGCCAAACACGGTATTTAACCTTTTATCGACTCAAAACATTGTTTCCAGTGCGGGTGCGGTGAGAATTGGTGACGAGTACATTCGTATCCATCCTACCGGCGAGTTCCAGAATGTAGAGCAATTGGGTGATTTGATCCTGACCGAAGGTGGTGCTCAAGGCCTTATCTATCTAAAAGATGTGGCAGAAGTAACCCGCGGTTATGTTGAGGTACCGACTAACATTATCGGCTACAACGGCAAACTAGCACTTAACCTTGGTGTGTCCTTTGCTCAAGGCGTAAACGTGGTCGCGGTGGGGGAAGCGTTTGACCGCAGACTTGCTGAATTGAAATACCAACAGCCAGTAGGCATCGACATTTCAGAGGTTTATAACCAACCTAAAGAAGTAGATAAATCCGTGAGCGGCTTTGTGGTGAGCTTGGGGCAGGCGGTTGCAATCGTAATCGTGGTGCTACTGTTCTTCATGGGCCTGCGTTCCGGTCTGTTGATTGGCTTGATACTGCTACTGACCGTGTTTGGTACCTTCATTTTCATGCAGTACTTCAAAATCGATTTACAACGTATCTCACTGGGTGCATTGGTTATCGCACTGGGGATGCTGGTGGATAACGCCATAGTGGTGGTTGAAGGGATATTGATCGGCACGCAGAAGGGGCGAACCCGGATGCAGGCCGCCACTGATATCGTCACTCAGACTAAATGGCCATTGCTAGGTGCAACGGTTATTGCGGTAACGGCATTTGCGCCTATCGGTTTGTCTGAAGACTCGACGGGTGAGTATTGTGGCACCTTGTTCACGGTTCTGCTTATCTCGCTAATGTTGAGCTGGTTTACAGCTATCTCAATTACGCCATTCTTTGCCGATATCTTCTTTAAAGGTCAGAAGGTCGATGCAGACATTGAGGGTAAAGATCCGTACAACGGGATGGTTTTTGTTGTCTACAAAAACTTCCTAGAATTCTGTATGAAGCGTGCGTGGCTAACCATGATTGTTCTGGTTATTGGTCTAGGTGCGAGTGTTTACGGTTTTGGTTTCGTAAAACAAGCTTTCTTCCCATCATCGACAACACCGATGTTCCAAGTTGATGTTTGGATGCCGGAAGGGACCGATATTCGAGCGACCAACACTAAGCTTAAAGTGCTTGAAAGCTGGTTAGCTGAACAGGACGAAGTTGAACACATCACGACGACCGCTGGTAAGGGCTTACAGCGTTTCATGCTGACTTACGCACCGGAGAAAAGTTATAGCGCTTACGGTGAGATAACGGTTCGTGTTAAGAGCTACGAAGTGCTTGAAGGGCTAATGAAGCGCTTCCGTGACCATGTTAATGGTCAGTTCCCTGAGATTGACTACAAGCTAAAACAGATTGAGTTAGGTCCTGGTGGCGGTGCGAAGATTGAAGCTCGTATTGTAGGCTCAGATCCAACGGTATTACGTTCAATCGCAGCACAAGTGATGGATGTAATGCGTGCTGATAGCGGTGCATTTAACGTTCGCCACGACTGGCGTGAAAGAACTAAGGTGCTAGAGCCTCAGTTTAATGAAAGCCAAGCTCGTCGTTACGGTATCACCAAGTCAGATGTTGATGATTTCCTCGCGATGTCTTTCTCTGGTAAGTCGATTGGTGTGTATCGTGATGGTACAACACTGATGCCAATTGTGGCACGTTTGCCGGAAGATGAGCGTGTCGATATTCGTAACATCGAAGGTATGAAGATCTGGAGCCCTGCGTTAAGTGAATATATCCCACTGCAACAAGTGACTTTAGGTTATGAGTTGGAATGGGAAGATCCACTGATTATTCGTAAGAACCGTAAGCGTATGCTGACAGTGATGGCGGATCCAGACCTACTGGGTGAAGAAACTGCTTCTACGTTACAGAAGCGCCTACAGCCACAAATTGAAGCGATTGAGATGCCACCTGGTTATTCTCTTGAGTGGGGTGGTGAGTATGAGTCGTCTGCGGATGCGCAAGCATCACTATTCACAACTATGCCTCTTGGCTACTTGTTCATGTTCTTGATCACTGTGTTCCTGTTTAACTCAGTAAAAGAGCCGCTGATCGTATGGTTAACGGTACCACTGGCTTTAATTGGTGTGACGACTGGCTTGCTGGCCTTAAACACCCCATTTGGCTTTATGGCTCTGTTAGGCTTCTTGAGTCTATCCGGGATGCTTTTGAAGAACGGTATCGTACTGCTTGACCAAATCGAGATTGAGATGAAGTCAGGTAAGGATCCTTATGTTGCTGTTGTTGATGCTGCACTAAGCCGTGTTCGCCCAGTATGTATGGCGGCGATTACGACGATTCTAGGTATGATTCCTCTATTGCCAGATATCTTCTTCAAGCCAATGGCAGTAACCATTATGTTTGGTTTGGGTTTTGCGACGGTACTGACGCTTATTGTTGTACCGGTACTGTACCGCCTGTTCCATAAGATTGACGTAGCATAACGCCAATTTATCTTTGAAATAATGCCCCTAACTGGGGCATTATTTTTATGTACTGTATTTAAGTGAGATGATCGAAATGGAAGCGAATAGCGCGGAGAGAACTTGTGCATGGGCACTTAAACATGAACTTGAAAGGGTGTACCACGACACGGAATGGGGCGTGCCTGTCTATGATGATCAAGTGTTGTTTGAATTCATCACGCTAGAGGGAGCTCAAGCGGGTCTGAGTTGGATTACCATACTGAAAAAAAGAGAAGGCTATCGCGCGGCATTTGAGAACTACGACTTACACAAATTAGCCGAACTCGATGAAGACAATGTACCCAATATCATTGAAAATTTTGATGTGGTTAAACATAAGGGCAAGATTGCTTCTGTGTACAATAATGCTCGTGCAGCGCTGGAGCTTCAAAAAGAATTCGGTTCTTTATCCAATGCCTTGTGGCAATTTGTTGATAACAAAGTGATCGATAATCAGTGGACAGAAATGTCACAAGTCCCTGCTTCTACGGAGCAATCTAAAGCTATGAGTAAGTTTTTAAAAAAGAGGGGCTTTAAGTTTGTAGGTGAAACAATCTGTTACGCGTTCATGCAAGCTACCGGTATGGTTAATGACCATATGGTGTGTTGTCCTTACAAATAAAAGTGTTATTTAGCGTCGCGAAATAATTACTCAAAAATTGGAAAATTCACTAGCCATTTATAAACTATTCAATATTATATGCGACCGAGTTTAAAGATAGAAAACGATAGTGAAACAACAAAACTACCAAATATGTGATGCTAGTTATGATCCCTTGCTTAGGCAGTTTGTGCGTGAAGATGGACACGTAGAAACCATCGCGCCACTTGAAGGTAAGGTATTCCTCTTCTTACTTGAAAACGTCGGCGAGTGCATCGAACGAGGTCTGATATTTGATAGATGCTGGGGCAATGTGATTGTCTCGGAACAAGCTCTCACCAATGTAATCTCAAAGATCAGAAAAACACTATCTAGGGTAACCTGTGGCTGCGCGACGATCCGCACTGTCAGTAAAACCGGCTATTCCCTTGAAATAGACGAGTCTAAAAAGACAAGTTCAAATACCCAAGCTGCGCCTCAAGTAGATCTTGGTGAAGCCGAGTCTGCGTCTATGGTGGCTATCGCAGCAAAGCCTGCTATTAAAGACGTGTCGACTGTACAAGCAGATAAACCATCTACGACAAGTCAAGAGCCTGAAGAGAACTCGTCGACTATCGCTTCGGACTCTACAACTTCAAATCAAGCGCACGGTTCGATTGCACTTGGGTTATCAAGTATTACTAGCAATAAGCACGCGGTAAAAGCGGGCTATATAATCGCACTTATTTGTGTTCTCGTTACTGTGTTCAATCTATTCCAAACTTACTACAAGCCAACGCCTTACTTTATTGATAAGTCGGAATATCGTGATAGTTACACAGACAATACCAACCACTACTTTTTCCATATTGTTCATGGAGATTCTTATTCGCTACCAGCGATAACAGAAAAGCTGACCAGTGTGATACCTAGTCACTGCAATGTGGATGTGTTTGTTCGTATTTATCCATCTGTCGACCAACCAGAGAGCGATGCTTTGTACATGTTAGTTCAAAGGAAGGATGGCGAAGCGCTCAATTACGGGGCGACGATTTTCAATGTAGAGACGTCTTTTGACTCATTTGCCGGTCATATGGAAAAGAGGAGCTACTTTTGCGATTAATTGGCTTACTCATTTTATTGGCAATAGCTTCGGCGAGCTTTTTTCTAGACCAGAATGCACTGGCGGGCACTCGATGGCATTGTAAAACGTTAAAAACGGATTTCTTATCTCAGGCATTTCAACCTTATCAATCGCTTTATGAGCGTATGAGCATTACTTTTCAGTCTGACCAAACTTTTAGCATGAGAGAGTTTGTGACGATCACAGAGAAAGACGGTACCGAAGGCACAATGGAAAATCTTTATTCTGGTTACTATGGTTTGGACGGGGATCATTTGTCTATGAGCATTATTGACGTGAGAACCGCAACTCCATTTCATGATCCGATCATTAATCAGGAATACAGTGAGTATAAAGGAGTGACCATTGATTACTCGATTTTGGAGAAGGAGCAGTCCCTGTATCTGTTTAATGAGCACCGCTCTGAAATCTTTAATTGGACATGCTATCAAGTTCAATAATGAACTACGAGGCACTGTGCGTTAGTTGTGGAGCTATAGGCTGCTGATGCGCAGAACTGAAAAAGGCAGGAATATCCTGCCTTTTTTGTATGTTGAATATGCCGTTTCTAGCTAAACTAGAGCGCTGTAGCGATCTAATCCTGCCTCTAGGTCTGCAATCAAATCATCAACATCTTCTAAGCCGATATGTACACGAATTAAAGTACCGTCGAAGTTTGGATTTGCTACCGTTCTTAGGCTGTTAAAGCTGCTCGGCTCGTTCGCGAGAATTAAGCTCTCAAATCCACCCCACGAGTAACCCATGCTGAAGTGTTTCATACCATCAAGCAGCGCTGTGGTTGCTTGTGTATTCGAGTTCTTTAGCACAAACGAGAACAGGCCATTACCACCGGTAAAATCTCGTTTAAAGAATTCATGACCAGGGCATGATTCAAGAGCAGGGTGACGAACGTGGTCTACTTCAGGTCGAGTTTCTAACCACTTCGCGACTTTTAAACTGCTTTCTGCATGTTGGCGTAGTCGTACATCTAAGGTACGAATGCCGCGTAGGCCAAGGTAAGCGTCATCTGGTGAAACACATTGGCCCATTAAGTAGCTTTGCTCTCTTAGTTGGTCCCAGCACTTCTCGTTGGCAACGGCAGTACCTAACATCACATCAGAGTGGCCGACGATGTATTTAGTCGCCGCTTGAATCGAGATATCAACACCAAAATCAAATGGAGAGAAATTAACACCAGCAGCCCATGTGTTGTCTAACATCACTATGATGTCATGGTCGTGAGCAATGCGTGCGAGTGTTGGGACATCCTGAACTTCCATGGTGATTGAACCCGGAGACTCGGTAAATAACACCTTGGTATTTGGCTTGATAAGCTCTTTGATACCTTCGCCAATTGTTGGCTCGTAGTAGGTGGTTTCTACACCCATCTTTTTCATGATGGTGTCACAGAAATCGCGAGTTGGTTCGTAGCAAGTGTCAACCATCAGAATATGGTCGCCTGTTTCCACAAAAGAAAGGATCGCATTAGAGATAGCTGCCGTTCCACAAGGGTAGAGTGCACAGCCTGCGCCACCTTCCACCTCAACCATCGCATCTTGGAAAGCAAAATGAGTGTTGGTTCCACGACGTCCGTAAAAAAGGGTCTTGTTGGCGCGGTTAATCGTAGCTTTACGCTTCTCTTCTACTGAGTTAAATACGACAGTTGAAGCGCGCTGTACTGGTGGGTTAACAACACCATTGGTCCACTTCTTATCACGACCGGCAGTGATCAGTTTAGTGGTTTTGTTCTCGGACATGCTGTGAATTCCTTATCAATCGGTTATGTCCTATTTAAAACATGCCAAGAGTGTTCAAAGCAAGAGCGGAGCGGGGATTTTTACGCTTTTCTTACGATTTTTAATCTTTCACTCAGTAAAGAGTGAAAGATCAAAAATGAGCGACGGGGAAACAGTGAGCTATTACAGAAGAGGATTAAACAGGTAGAACAGTCTTTCAAAGAAGCGGTTGCGTAAACTTCTTTGCTCCCATTGTTCTAATTCAACAGAGTGGGATGAATCGATGTAAGATTTCTGCAGCTCAGAGAGGTTCTGAGTGAAATGCACATCATCCACCGCTAGCGTCACTTCAAAGTTGAGCCATAAACTTCGCATGTCGATATTGACCGTTCCAATCAAGCAAAACTCTTCATCGATGACTACCGACTTGGTATGAAGAAGGCCACCATAGAACTCGTAGATTTTAACTCCGGCTTCGAGTAATTCGGTATAAAAAGCGCGAGAGGCCCATTTCACCATCAACGAATCATTGTTATGCGGAATGACGAGTTCTACGTTGACACCGCGTTGAGCAGTCATCTTAAGTGTTTCTAATAAGTCCGCACTCGGTACAAAGTAAGGGGTCGTAATACGCACGGTATGGTTAGCCTGATTAATCGCAATAGTCAGAACCTGCAGGATTAAATACTCCGGCATGCCTGGACCCGATGGCACAACTTGTACGGGATGATGCGTCACCGCTTCTTCTACAGAACATTCAGGCAGTTCAGGCAGAATGCGATCTCCGGTTTCTACTTCCCAGTCCCAACCATGGATTGCAGAGAGCACGTTAACGGTTGGACCTGTCACACGGACCATGACATCGATCCACTGACCAACTCCTGAGCTCTGTTTGAAATGAGCGGGGTCGACCATATTCATCGAGCCTGTGTAGGCAATAGTCTCATCAATCACGATGATCTTACGGTGCTGCCTGAGATCAAGGCGTCGCAAGAAAATACGCCAAGGGCTTACTTCCAGAGCTTGTACAACCTGCACACCGGCATCTTCCATCATTGGCAGCCAATGGCTTTTGAAAAAGCGCGGGCTACCCGCTGAGTCGAGCAAGACTTTAACATCTACGCCACGTTTTGCTGCGCGAATCAGAGCAGAGGCCACTGAATCTGTTAGGCCGCCTGGGTGCCAAATATAGAAAACCATCTTAATACTGGTTTGGGCATTTTCTATATCTTCGATAATTGCGTGTAGGATCTCGTTTGGTGAAGATTGCAGAGATAGAGTGTTTCCACTGAGCGCAGGAATGCCCATTCGATTGTTACAAAGCTCGTCAATCTTATGGATAGGGGAGCCGACTTTCCCTGGTTGGTGAAGTTGGCAATCGTTCAATTGACGGAACCAATCTCCGAAGGGAGTAAACATGCGATGTGCGCGCTCAGCCCTTTTTCTACCAAGGTTCAGTTCACCAAAAAGGAAGTAACAAGCCACACCTACAATTGGGATAATGTAGATAACCATAAGCCAGGCGAGAGAAACGCTGACAGAGCGTCGTTTTAGTACAACACGCAGTGTTACACCGGCTACAAGGACCCAGTACAAAGCGACAGAGGCTAAAGTTAAAAAATGGTAGAGCTTTTCCACATTGAATACTCGAAAAAAGAGACACTTAGATAGTAATGCTATTTTGTGGATATGGGAATTTAAGGAATCAACTATTTACAAATTAGAGCAAAAGCTGTAAACAGGTTATAGTTGTTAAGTTTTGGTTAACTTAAGACGAAAACGATTGTTTTGTATGAAAAGGCGGCATTTAACCATAAAAATTTACATTGGTAACGAAATATGTACGGTTCGGACTTCCAATTTTATTCTTAAACTGGTTTACTTGCTATACAAAGAGCGTCAATCAAATCTTCTAGGTGTGTAAAGCCGTTTGTACACCTTATCTTTTAAAGACGCCACCCAAAGCAAAACACAACATCACACAACACAAATTTTGGAGTAAACGTGGCTACTAGTAATACAACCACAACACCCCGTGATACCTGGGGTTCGAAGTTAGGATTCGTAATGGCTGCAGCAGGTTCTGCTGTTGGCTTAGGTAACATTTGGAAATTCCCATACACAGCAGGCGAGAGTGGCGGTGGTGCATTCGTTGCAATTTACCTGTTTTTTGTAATTTTCATCGGTTTCAGTGTAATGCTGACTGAATTTGCTATTGGCCGTCATACGCAAAAATCAGCAGTAGGTGCATTTAAATCAACTGACCGTCGTTGGACGTTCGCTGGTGTTATTGGCGTAGTAAGTGGTCTACTTATCATGGGTTTCTACCCTGTAGTAGGTGGCTGGTCTATCGCATACATCGGTAAGATTGCTGGTGGTCTTCTAGACGCACCTGAAGCAATCGGTGACAGCTTCGGTGGTTTCATCTCTAACCCAGTTCAACCACTAATGTGGATGGGTCTATACCTACTTCTTAACGTTGTTATCGTTATGAAAGGTATCTCGGGCGGTATCGAGAAAGCGGGTAAGGTTCTAATGCCACTGCTATTCCTGATCCTTATCGTGGTATCGATCAAAGGTCTGACTCTTCCAGGTTCTATGGCAGGTCTTGAGTTCCTATTCAGCCCTGACTTCTCTAAGGTAGACAGCAACGTAATTCTAGCTGCACTTGGTCAAGCATTCTTCTCACTATCTCTAGGTATGGGTTGTATGTTGACTTACGGTTCTTACCTTAAGAAGAAAGAAAACCTAGTTCAAACTACCGCTATGGTTACAGCAATGGATACAGGTGTTGCTATCCTAGCTGGTGTTGCAATGTTCCCAGCGATGTTCGCATTCGGTATGGAACCAGCAGCAGGTCCTGGTCTAGTATTCGTTGTTGTTCCACAGCTATTTGCTGAAATGGGCGGCGTGATTGGTCTTCTATTCGCACTTATGTTCTTCATCGGTCTAAGTGTTGCAGCTCTAACATCTTCTGTTTCTCTACTAGAGGTTGTGGTTTCTTACCTAATAGACGAGAAAGGCATGAAGCGTGTAACTGCAGTACTGTCTGCAAGTGTTGTAATGGCTGCACTATGTATCTTCGCTTCTCTATCTCTAGGCGGCGTTGGTCCAACACTATTCGACACGGGTGCATTTGATATCTTCGATCTACTAACAGATAAGATCTTCCTAGCTGTTGGCGGTATGTTGGTATGTATCTTCGCTGGTTGGAGACTAAACCGTGCAGACCTAGAGAAAGAAATCACTAACGACGGTGAAGTATCTTTCCCACTATTCGGCCTATGGTACGCACTAGTTAAGTACATCATCCCAGTAGCTATCGCAATCGTTGCGTTCATGGGTATCTCTTCTGGCTTCGACAGCGGTAAAGGTGCAATCATGCTACTAGGTATTGGTATTATCGCTGGCTCTGCGCTTATCTCCAAGAAGCTTTAATCGCAAGCTAAGTAAATAACGAAAAAACGGGAGCAATTGCTCCCGTTTTTTTATGCCTGTAACTTAATAATCGATAAAAAATAATTAATGGTATTCACTAAAGTTATCCGTCTGGTAGACGATATATAAATGTTAAGGCTGTATAAGCCGTCGTTTATTTAGGTAGGTGTTGTGTGAAATTATCTGTAAGAAAAAAGCTTTATGCTGGGTTTGGCTCAATTTTGGCGGTGCTTGTTACCTTAGTTACCATCGTCTGGTTTGAAGTCATTGATGCCCACAAAAGCGCAGATGAAATTAGAATGGACGATGTTCCAGGGACCGTTACCTACTTGGTACTGATTGATGAAGCGGGTGATGTATACCGAGATGCGCTGGGTGCAATTACTCAGGTTGATAATGCACTGAATGACTATCGCTCTAATAAGAGTGAGTTCGCTCAGGCTATTGAACAGGCAAAACGTTTGGAAAGCAGAGGCTCTGAAGATCATCGCCGTATTCTGCGTATTGAAAAGCTAATGGGACGCTTCACCCAAGAGTTTGAATCTAAGCTTGTGCCTAAGATCAATGATCAGTCTGAGCTATTAGTCAACATTCAGCAGCTGCGTTCTCTATACGAGACTAACTTGATACCCATTGAAAACTTACTGGATCAAGCATCTGCAAGTGAGCGAGCGGATACCGAGCAGTCGCTACTGATACTCACCGATACATTTACTACTATTGAACGCACTATCATGGTGTTGTCTGCGATTGCTATCGTCTTTGGTTGTGTGATTGCGTATATGTTGTCGAGTTCTATCACTAATCGCCTGACTCGCGTTGAACAAGTAGCACGCCGCGTGGCAAATGGTGATTTAACAGCGGGTGATATTACCGATGAGTCTGGTGATGAACTTGCTGATCTTGCTGGCTCGATTAACCAGATGCAGAAGTCGTTAGTGGACTTACTCGGCTCGATCTCTTCTGTGACGCACGAAGTTCAATCTGTTACGGGCGAACTATCTTCTATTAGCCAAGACATCGTCACGGGTGCTTCTGCTCAAGCTGACAAAGCGAACTTGATTGCGACGGCTGCTGAAGAGTTAAGCTTGACCATTTCAGAAGTGGCGCAGCAGGGCACGTCTACTTATGAAGAGGCGCGACGCTCTGAAACGTCTGCAGAAGATGGGCGTAATGTGATTGTCGAAATGGTGGTGAGTATTCAACAGGTGTCGACTCAAATGAGTGATATGTCACTGCAAATGAATACTTTGGGCTCTCATGGTGAGCAGATTGGTAGCGTTATCAAAGTTATCGAAGACATTGCTGAGCAAACTAACCTATTGGCTCTGAATGCGGCGATTGAGGCGGCACGTGCGGGCGAATTTGGCCGTGGTTTTGCTGTGGTTGCCGATGAAGTGCGAGCGCTAGCTGAGAGAACAACCAAAGCGACACAAGAAGTGTCTGGCATCATTCAATCGATTCAGTCTGGTACTCAAGAAGCGGTGACTTATACCCAAGATAACTGCCGCTTGGTCGAGATTGGTGTTGAGCAAAGTTCTGGTGCTGTTTCTGCTCTAGAAGCGATTGTAAGCGGTGCAGGTAACGTACAAAGTATGGTTAACTCAATTGCGACCGCAGCAGAAGAGCAGACCGCTGTGACCAAAGAAATTGCTGCAGACATTACGGCAATCAGCGATATCTCCGAGCAATCCTTGCAGCTGGCAACGCGTAGCTCAGAAAATACTTCAGGTTTGAACGGTAAAGTTGCGGAGCTAGAAGTCTTGGTCGGTAAGTTCAAGCTCGCTTAGTTTCTATTGATAGGGGGTCAAACCTACCCTTAAATGCAGACAACGAGAAACAAGCCCAACGATTCAATCTTTATTGAGTGAGTTGGGCTTTTTCGTGGCTGGAATCTGTATTCAGACACGGTATACTCCACCTTCTATAACGGAGCTAGCCTTTACATGTTCGATATTCTTCTCAATCACTCTGATTTTTTACTCATCAATAAGCATCCTGGAGTCAGTGTCCACAAAGACGATGGCGATACCATGCTGCTTCAAGAAGTGGCTAAGGCAATCAATGAGCCTAAGCTGTATCTCGTTCATCGTCTCGATAAAATGACTTCAGGCATTCTGTTATTAGCCAAGAGTTCATTGGCAGCTAGTGAGCTTTCACAGTTATTTGCTAAGCGCGAAGTGGAGAAGTACTACTTGGCGATTGGCTCTAAGAAACCGAAGAAAAAACAGGGTTTGATTTCTGGGGATATGGAGCGGTCTCGACGCTCTAGCTGGAAACTCTTAACAACCAAAGAAAACCCAGCGATAACTCAATTTCTATCAGCAGCGGCCGAACCTGGTGAGCGACTTCTTTTATGCAAACCCTATACAGGGCGTACGCACCAGATCCGCGTGGCGATGAAGTCGATAGGCTCAGCTATCGTTGGTGACCCAATTTATAATCCATCGAGTGAGGCCGACAGAGGTTATCTGCACGCCTTCGCGATTCGATTTACTTATCAATCACAAGCCTACCAATTTGTCTGTGACCCAAGGAGCCTAGACTCTTTAGGCGAGAAGTGGCACCAAGAAACCGTATCTAATGGTTTGGACGGTTGGCTTGAACCTTGGTCACTGGCGTGGCCAAAGCTAAACACTAAGTGAGTGAAATAATGGAAGCATCTGCTTTACCGGTATTTTTTGAACATATCGAACAACAGCTAAACGAAGTACCTAACGAGCTACGTCGTATTTTTCATGGCCGTGGTAAGTTTTGGCCTGGCCTAGAACAGATCACATGTGATTGGGTCGATGGCCAATTATTGGTGAACGTGTTTAAAGAGGTTGATGACGCGTTTTTGTTATCGCTTAAAGACGGTTTGTTAGCGCTGACCAACAAAGATATTTGGCAAAGCAAGCAAGGTACCAGCATCGTGCTTCAACACCGTTATGCTGACGGCGCACCTTCGGAAGTACTATGGGGTGAGCTGAACGACTCTCCAGTGGTTGTTGAGCATGGTCTTAAGTATCAGTTAGACATTGGCCGTAACCAGAACTTTGGTCTGTTCCTAGACATGCGTAATGGCCGTCAATGGGTGCAAGACAATGCCAAGGGTAAGAACGTACTTAATTTGTTCGCGTACACTTGTGGCTTCTCTGTGGCTGCAATTGCGGGTGGCGCTCGTCAATGTTTGAACGTTGATATGTCACGTGGCTCGCTAAACAAAGGCCGCGATAATCACCGTTTGAATGACCACGACATGCGTTCGGTGAACTTCCTTGGTTACGATATCTTTAAGTCGTGGGGCAAAATCAAGAAGGGTGGTCCTTATGAGTTGGTGATCATCGACCCACCTTCGTTCCAAAAAGGCAGCTTCGCCCTAACTAAAGACTACAAAAAGATCTTACGTCGTTTGCCAGAGCTTCTAACGGAAGGCGGTGAAGTGATCGCGTGTGTGAACTCACCAGCAGTATCACCTAACTTCCTTATCGAAACGATGGCAGAGGAAGCGCCAAGCGTTGAGTTTATTGAACGCCTAGACAACCCACCTGAGTTTGTGGATGTTGACCTTGATTCAAGCCTTAAAGTACTGAGATTTAGAATTAACACGCCTGCTGACGCTTAATTTAACGTCAGCATTAGAAAAGAAAACGCCACTCATATTGAGTGGCATTTTTGTATCTTGTTTGTGTCGTTAGACCGCTAACTCTCTTGCTGAGACTTAAGAGTTTGGAACCCAAAATAGATACGCATAAATGTGGTGAGCCAACACGCAGCACCAAAGGTATAGGCGATAACAGCAAAGTGTTGTGGCCAAATACAAAAGGCAATGAAACAGGCGATGGTCTCTGTCCCTTCGGTTAGACCAGACATGTAGTAGAGCGATTTGTGCTTGTACACTGGATTCTCGATGCCTCGTTTGCCCGCCATGACTGCAAACGCCAAAAAGCTACTGCCTGTACCGATAAAAGAGAATATCAAAAATGCGCCGGCAATGGCGTTGTGTTCTGGATTGGCAATCACAAACCCCAAAGGGATCAGTGAATAGAAAAGGAAATCTAAACTGATATCGAGGAAGCCGCCCGCATCACTGATACCTTGGATTCGAGCTAAGGTGCCATCAAGCCCATCACAAACTCTGTTGAAAATGATGAAACTTAACGCCCACTCATATTGCTCAAACGCTAACGCCGGAAACGCTAAACAGCCGACCAAGAAACCGAATAGGGTGGTTTGATTAGCGGTAATACCGACTCGATTCAGTACTTTGGCAGACTGGTTTAATGGCCATTTGATGACCTTTATAGAGTACTTATCCAGCATGGTTACTTCTCCATGGCCAAGAGAGTACTTGAGCCCCTTGAGGCACATCTGCTTCGTCGTGCGTCACCATCAGGGTTGGGATATTGGCTTTGGTTAATTGTTCAAAGACCCAGTCTCGAAATTGTGCTCTGAGCTCTTGGTCTAACTTACTGAACGGTTCATCAAGTAGAGCCAATTTAGGCTTCGCCAGTAACATACGAGTTAAACTGATTCTTGCTCGTTGACCACCAGAAATCTGGTCAGGAAAAGACTCTGCTAAGTGTGTCAGTTCAATGTCTTTTAACGCTGCCATAGCTTGCTGTTGGCGAGCAGAGCCTTTAATCGAATTTGGTAGTGAGAATGCCAAGTTTTCCCATACTTTTAGGTGAGGGAACAATAGATCATCTTGAAAAAGAATACCGACCTCACGTTGATGTGATGGGATCTCATCCAGATGAATGTCATTCAAAACTACACTTCCAGAGTACGAGAACTCTTCATTTAAGTGGCCGGCGATGGCATCCAATAAGGTGGATTTACCGCAACCGCTCGGTCCCATCAATGCCAGTATCTGGCCTGATTCTAATGTTACATTTAGCGCTGAAAACAGCGAGTCGCCATCGGTTTTACGGATGGCGAGGTCGTTGAGGTACAGACTCATTACTTAAGAAACCTTTGAAAGTAAGACGGCGATATCTGAGTTGAAGTCGGCTGACTAATATCGCAAAAGAGAAGAAGAATAGAGGCAACAAGGCCTGCCAAATGGCATAAATTGCGGTCACTCTACGGTCGAAACCGCTCGTTAGGGCGACAGCTTCTGTCGTGATGGTGCCAATACGCCCTGCACCTAGCATCAATGTTGGTAAGTATTGAGCCAAACTCACGCTGATACCAACGGCCCACGCAAAGGCAATCGCTGGTAACAATATAGGCAGTTTGATGGAGTACCAGCTTTGAAATGGTGATTTACCCAAGCTGAGTGATGCTTTAATGAGCCCATCGTTGAAGCTTTTCCATGGTCCATCTAAAGATAAATAGACAAATGGGAAGGCGAAGAATACGTGTGCCCAAATCACCCAGAATTCATAGGCGTTGCTTCCTACATACAGCGTGGTGACTTGCATACCGAATAATACCGATAGCTGCGGGATCAACATCGGAATCGCGATAACAAAACCAGGCACTTGCCATTTGTATTTGATTCGGTACTCATGAGCAATCAGTGCAAGGACCAGCGCAACTGAAGCTGCGATCAGACCAATCCATAAGCTCTGACCAACGGTACTCATGATGCCATCCCATTCAAATTCCCAAAAGCGCATGCTGTAGCGACTCGGAAGTAAGTCAGGGAAGCGCCAACGTTGAGCCACGCTCCAAATCATCATCAAAGGAATGATTGCGAGTGATAGTGCTGCTAAACCTGTGAATACGGTTTTTCCTGGTAGTTTAACGCCTGTTCGCCCCGAATATTGCCAAGTTCTATAGAACTTCAACACAGCCCATTCAATGAAGCGGGCTAAGGCGATGATCAAGGACGCTAATCCGAACAAAACAATCGCGCCAGCCGCAGCTCTTGGTAGTAGGTTCAGATCGGGATCGTTGAACCATTGCCATACCAAAACGGCAAAAGTAGGCGGGTTAGTTGGACCAATGATTAGTGCAATATCGACAACTGATACGCTGTAGGCGAGCACCGCCAACATTGGGAAGCGAAGCTTGGTGAACCATTGTGGAAAAATGCACTTCCACCATATCTGCGAGCGACTATAACCCAATGAAGCACTCACTTTAGTAATACGCTCTACATCAATTTGCTGAAGTATCGATATGCTCATCAGCAATAAGAAAGGTACTTCTTTGAGTGCCAACATAATGATCAAGCCAAATGCATACGGATCTTTTACGAGCAGCGCTAGTTCGGAACTGGATGCGGATTCACCCAGCAAATGATGTACAGCTCTCGCTCCGAGACCTGTCGGGCTAAATAGAAAAGCAAAGCCAATGGCGAAAGCCACATGGGGAATAGCCAACATAGGTGAAAGGGTCAGTTCGATCTTTCTCCAGAATCGTTTTCCCCACGAAGCTTGGAGAATACAAAAGGTAAGAAAGCACGCGATGTAGCTGCTCGCAATCGCAGAGCAAAGACTCAAACCAATCGAGTGCCAAGCGCCTTCCCATTGGAATACTTGGCTAAAACCGTTGAGAGAGGGCTCCATCAACCCTAGGGGCGGGATATAACTCAGTGACGAAGCCACTACTCCCACTACCCCAGGAATTGTTGGGATAATGCATACCACTATAACGACAAAATATAGAGCACGTAGCATCGAGCTTAGTTACCGTATCGTTTTAGCCACTCTTTCTCGAGTGCGTTTTGCCAACTTGGGTGTGGTTCATCAATCGATTTAAATTGCTGAGTATTCTTAGCGCTACCTGTTAGGTACTTGCTGCTCAATACTGAAGGGTCACCCCAAACATTCAGGTCACCTTTGCGCGATTGTGCTTCTGGGCTTAACAAGAAGTTGATGGTCACTTGTGCGCCAGCGGTAGCATTCGCATTCCAAGGGATCGCAAGGAAGTGGATGTTAGATAAAGCACCGTTTTCCATCGCATAGGCTTTGGTTGTTTCTGCTAAACGGCCACTTGATTGGGCTGAATATACAGAGTTTGGGTTGAACGTAATCGCGAGGTCGAGTTGTCCGTCATCCAAAAGCTGAATACTTTCTGATGTGCCCGCCGGGAATTGTTTACCACCGCGCCATGCAACTTTGTGGAATTTATCTAAATAAGCCCATAGTGGTGCAGTGATCGCTTGGAAGTTCTCTTCTGAAGCAGGCTTAGCGAGTTCTGGGCTATTGTTGGTTAGCTCAATCAGTAAAGACTTAATAAAGCTAGTGCCATGAAATTCTGGTGGGCGAGGGTAGCTTAAGCGGTTAGGGAATGCCTGAGCGTAGCTCAACATCTCTGAAAACGATTGTGGTGGATTGTGCAGTGTTTTTGGGTCGTGGATAAACACCAATTGCCCAACGCCCCAAGGTGCTTCTAAACCTTCCGTTGGCTCAGAAAAATCGACATCAATCGGTAAAGACTTATCGACGTACTTCCAGTTAGGAAGGGATTCTGTGAATGGGCCAAACAACAGTTTGTTGTCTTTCATCGAACGGAAGTTCTCGCCGTTGATCCAAACGATATCGACACTGCCTTTGCTATTCTTACCTGCGGCTTTCTCCGCAAGTAGGCGAGTCGCTGTTTCAGCGATATCTGTGACTTTTACATGTTTTAACGTTACGCCATAGTCACTTTGTAACTTCTTGCCTGCCCATTGTAGGTAACGGTTGATCTCTTGGCTTCCGCCCCAAGCGTGAAAGTAGACAGTTTGTCCTTCTGCCTGCTGTTCTATTTGATTCCAGCTATCGGTGGATGTTGCTTCATCAGCATAAATGGTTGCGCTGTAGGCAACGGTTGCCATGATTCCTAACGTACTTACTATCTTGTTCATAAACTTTTCCATTTGGTAGTGAACGGGCAAGAGCATTGTGTTTTCGAACTCCCTAACAGTTATTCTATCTGTTTCTCAAATAAATTCTAATTCAACAGTAAATTCAATCAATTACTTGAGAAGACGCCGGAAGTTCTCGGTTGAGTTTTGTTCAATGTGCAGTTATTTATGTAACTCAACAGACTTTGGGCTTTTGCCATCCTAGCAACAGACCGTTAAAGCTGTGAATTAATTGCATCTAAATGAGGTTTTTTTATGATTTATCGGAGCTTGGCACGAAAAGTTGGTGTGAAGAGTCATTTTGAGTAGATTGAACTTTGAAGCAGGCAATAAAAAAGGAGCCATGAAGGCTCCTTTTCGGTATTTGATGTCGATGACAGATTAGTTTACCCAGTCACGAATTGTGTACGTTAGCGTGTGTACATCGTTTTTAAGTACTAGCGTATCTTTTGTTAGGGTTACGTCGCTCCACTCGCTTAGAGTAGCAGAAACTGATTGCTCGATTTCCATCGCTGAGCCGTGACACATTTTCATAGTCATGCCCATTTGCTTGATGCGGAATTGACCGTCTTTCAGCTCGCCTTGGCCAAAGAAGTTGTTACAACCAGCTACGCCGTTTGCAGTCATCTTTTCACCGATTTCTAGACGAGGTGTCGCTTGGTGTTCGCTTTTCTCAATGTCCTTGCCATCAATTTGCGCAAGTTCCCAATTATGGTGCTGTAGATCGGTTGGTGTTACTTGCATCGCGTTATCACCTGTTGTTGTGCATGCTGCTAGCATCATAGGTAAAGCGGCTACTGCTAGTAATTTTTTTGAACTAAACTTCATATTATATGGCTCCAAAGGAAAAAACGAAGTTACCGAAAATCTGTAACTTGATGGCTTAAAAGTATAGTTTACAAAACACTATATGTGTCAGTATAAGGTCATAGTTTAGTATGGATTTCGTAGGCGTGGCGACAAATTAATCGCTTATTTTTGAGATAGTAAGCGTAATTTTGGATGTGTAAGGAGGCGTGGTGGAGCAGTTAGAGTTTTTCCAAGTTCCAAGCCCTTGCGTTGGGGTTTGCTCTAGCGATGACAAAGGTTATTGCAATGGGTGTATGAGAAAAAGAGATGAACGTTTTAATTGGATGTCGATGACTCCCGCAGAGCAATTACACGTCATCAAGCTGTGTCGTCAGCGTTACAGAAGAAAAATAATGAAGCAAAACAACTTGGTTGGTCAGCCGGTAGAAGAAGAGGGAAGTACAAGTCCCCAAAGAGATCTTTTCGGCTAAAGAGGAAGTATTAAGATTTTATTTAACTCCGCAGTAACTATTACTTTACATAATGGTTGGGGTGTAATATTAAGATAGGTACCTTTGTACCAGAGGAGTGGTGTCGGTATGAATAAAAAGGACGTAAAACTCAACAAGAAACCAGTTAAAGCTTTGGATAGAAAGCGATTAGGGGCGAAAGATGACCCTGAGGAAAGCGCGCGTGACTGGCATACCATGTCAGAAGAAGAGCGCATGGAGATACTCTCTCACCTTTCCGATATGCCTTTTCAATAACATCACTTATTAATTAGAGTCATTCTTTAACATAGACTTCTTACACAAACATATGATTCGCTTTCGTCACACCACGATGATACGTGCAAAATGTATCATCGGCAGCGGTGGTTTTGCTGTGAATCTTTATGTTTGTGATGACCTCTACGGCACCAGCATCGTAACAAGCCTGCTCAGCATTTTTGATGATATCGAGTAATTGATTGAGTTCGCCTTTCATGGTCGTTTCCATCGCACCGACTTGAAAGGGAATACCGGCTTCTTTCACGACTTCAATTGCTTTATCGACCACTTCGAAGTTGTTGCCTTCTTTAACGCGAGGGATCACTTGGAAGGCAACCATCACTTCTTTTTCTCTTTTTAACTCAGACACTTTCTGCTTACTCAATGATTGGAAGTTGTTGCAGATGATAGGTTAATGCGGAGATTAATTCTACAGCAGCAAAGCTGGTGGTTTTTCTTGGTTTTATTTACTACCCCAATGATCGCTAACCCAGCCACCAATGTGCTCATCAAAATGGTTTCCACTGAATCTTTGGTTACGTTCAACTGAAGTATCACAGTCATCTTTGTTGTCGATTAGAGTTTGAATGTAGTTTGCCATCGGGTCATTAGAACGTTGACGATCTCGGCGAGTTGCCACTTCCTTAATCAGTTGTAATCGATATGTAGAGCTAGCACGTTTCATTTCAATGACCTCCTGGTTTTAGACACTAATAGAAAAATCTAGTTGCCAGATATAGGGGCGTCAACGTGATCAGAAAGTATTTTTTTTGAGCAACCAAGAATCAATACCTTGCCTTCGTAATTCACAAAAATGTCATCTAGTGAATAGCATTAGTGTCATATTTAGCATCTGAAAGTCGGTGGTTGAAGCGAAAAAAAGCCCAGAAAACTCTGGGCTGAATTTAATCAAAATGATTGTCGTTGAGTTTGGGAATTAACAGGGACAAACGCTGAATCTTTGCTCTCGCTCTACTTTGATCTCGTTGGCTTGGCGCTGTTGGATTTTGAGCTGTGGGATCTAGAGCTATTCGGTTTGCTCTTAAACTGTTTTACGCTCTTCTTTTTAGCCGTTCTGCGGTTTGCCATTTTGTCTTTTGGTGGGCGTTTACGAGTCGTTGTTTCTGATGCTGGTTTGTCGGTGACTGGGAAGCCTTCCAATGACTGTAGCGGCAGTGCTTTGTTGGTTAAAGTGCGAATGGCAGTCAGGTAGTCAGTTTCACTGTGGCTAACCAGCGAGATTGCACAACCAGTACTTCCTGCTCTTGCCGTTCTTCCAACACGGTGTACATAAGTTGCTGAATGAGGTGGCAACTCAAAGTTAATCACAATAGGTAGCTGATCAATATGGATGCCACGAGCCATCACATCGGTCGCGATAAGAACACGGGTATCACCATTTTTAAAGCTATCTAACGCTTGTGCTCGTTCTTCTTGGCTCTTGTTGCCATGTAGTGCGCTCACGCTGATTTTGGCTTTGTTTAATCGCTTAGTGAGTGCGTCTGCGTTGTCTTTCGCGCCAATAAACACTAGTACTTGTGGCCACGGGTTCTGATTGAGCAGGGCAATCAATGCTTGAGCTTTACTGCCTTTGTTTACCAGATACAGTGTCTCTTCAATAGTTTCTACAACGCTGTTTTCTTTATGAGTTGTAATCTTCTCTGGGTTCGATAAAAGCGTTTCAGCTTGGTTGACTAACTCAGGTGGAAGCGTTGCAGAGAATAACAGTGATTGGCGCTTAGTTGGCAGAGCTGCGGTGATCGCTTGAATATCTGGCCAAAAGCCCATGTCGATCAATCGATCGGCTTCATCTAAAACTAATGATGTGCATTGAGCTAACTCTAATTCACCACTCTTGATGAGTGCAAGCAGGCGCCCAGGCGTAGCGATGGCGAGCTGAGGTGCGGTTGACAGTTGCTGCTGTTGCTCATTTGCATTGGCACCGCCCGTGAGCGTTACCGTTTTGATACTCAGGGCCGTTGCAATCAGTTGTAAAGACTCAGTCACTTGAGACGCTAGCTCGCGTGTTGGAACGATGACAAGCGCTTGCAGTTTATTCGAACCTTGGTCGATGTTATTGAGCAAAGGTAACCCAAATGCCAATGTTTTCCCGCTACCTGTTTGAGCCAATGCAAGCACATCTCTTCCTGAAACAATCGTCGGAATGACCGCTTGTTGGATCTCAGTCGGCTTATTGAATTGAGACGGGAGAGCAGCAATGGTTTTTGTGTTGAGGTTTAGGTTAGCAAATGACATAAATGAACCAAGTATCAAAAGGGAGGTGGAGTCTAACAGGGCTAGAAATGTTAGAGAATCAGTTTTGTTTGCTTCACGGTGAACGTATTTATTATATGCGCTAATTTTGTAAGTTAAACATACGAATTAATTAAGCGTTTATCATATTGTAATGGTATCAATTGGACGTACAATGTCTGCCCTAAAAACCTTCACTGTATGAGAACAAAATGAGTTGGGATAGTATCTGGCTGTTCATTGTTATTGTCTTTTTTATTGCCATTATTCCAGGACCTAATGCATTGCTTGTGTTAAGCACAGCGTTGACTCAAAGGAAGCTGTTCGCATTTGTGAATGTGTTAGGTGTGTCATGCGGCTTCTTTTTCCACGCCTTTATTTCTGCGAATGGTATCAGCCTACTGCTGTCGAAAACGCCAATGGCATTTGAGGGGCTGAAGTGGGCGGGTGTTTTGTATCTGCTCTGGTTAGGCTATAACCACTTTCGGGCGGCATTACGTGCTCAAGAAGGCGTGCTTTCTGTCGTGAGCGCGTCTGGGACTAAACTCTATAGCCAGTTTTTTAAAGGACTACTTACTAATCTACTTAACCCTAAGATCGTCCTGTTTTATTTATCGATCTTCCCCCAATTTGTTACTACAGACGCAATTGTGTCCGACAGCCTGATTCTTGGCGGGATTCAGGCGATGGTCGTTTCAATGTGGTTCTTGGTTGTGATTTTAATGGCAGATACCTTTAAACGCTTATTGGTTCAAAAGCGTACCTCGCAAATGATGAATATTGTATGTGGCGTGCTATTTGTCGGTTTCAGTATTCAGTTAGCTCTGTTTCAGCTGTAGGTTTGATGAGCCGGTATGAGGTATTGAGGCCAAGACGATACGACTCATATCTCACTTTTTGGTGAATCATGTGGAACCCAGCTATCTCTGTATAAATGCTTAAAGCAATAGCTAACAAAGTCGATATAATAATCAGTCATTAATTTGATGAATATCTGAGTTGAATTACAAGCTGGGGCTAAAGGCTGTTCGATAATCACGAATAGTTCCGAATAGTTCCGAATAGTTAGAATGATCGGCCAGATTGCTACTGCGAATAAACAGAGACAGGGAGTCACAGATGAGTGAAAAGTCATTCATTCAGAAGCGCAAATATTACCGTTTGAAGTACCCACATAAGGCACGTCCGGTGATGCGAATTAAGGATGAGCTTTTTCATGTCAGTGAGATTTCTGAAAAGGGTGTTCGCCTTATGATGCGTAATATCATCCCTGTATATCGTGGCTTCTCAATGGCAGGTACTTTGAGGCTACATGGCAACAATAGTGTTGCTATTAGTGGTGCTGTGTTACGCCAAGAGGGTGATGAAGTGGTTGTTCAGTTATCACAAGGACCAAGCTTCAAAGATATGGTGTCTGAGCAAAGGCACATCAGGAAAAAATACCCAGTCTTTTTCGCGAGCTTGAGAGTCGCATAACGGCCTCTAGAGCTAGGTGGCTCGATAAATCGTAAATCATAGGCAAACATTAAAAAGCCCAGCACTTTCGCAAGTGCTGGGCTTTGTTCTATCTATAGTCCTGGTTTTGATAGCCAAGACACTCGTTGCTTTATAGCTCGTCTACTGTCGCCCAAACCGCCGCTAGCATGTCGTGACCAAACGCAACACTACGTTCTGGCGACCAACCGTAAAGTTCGTCAGCGTGGCTGATGTGATCTTTAAATGGCATCTCAACCGTGTACGCCAAGCACTTGAACTGCTCACCGATCCAGTTGGTACCTACCGTCATGTTCGCTTTGCCTGGCTCATCTTTATCGTAGCCAAACTCGTCTTGGAACTCTGGCGTAATCGTGAGTAGTGCTTGCTTGAAGTGGTTCTCTAGCTTCGCAATGCGCTCATTGTAAGAAGGTGTACCTTCGCTACCTGCCACAAAGTTATATGGAATCGCTTCATCGCCATGAATGTCTAAACACATATCAACGCCAGTTTCTAACATGCGTTCACGCACAAGGAATACTTCAGGGCTACGCTCCATAGACGGTGATTGCCATTCGCGGTTCAGGTTCACGCCGATTGCGTTGGTACGCAGGTGACCACGGATACTGCCATCTGGGTTCATGTTCGGAACAACGCGGAATACAGCGCTGTCTAGAAGAGAGCGACCTACCGTGTCTGTTTCGTCAAGTAGGCGCTGCAGCAAGCCTTCAATCAACCATTCAGCCATTGTCTCGCCAGGGTGTTGACGACCAATAACCCAAATGTTTTTCTTCTCTTCACTTGGCTCACCAACGGTTAGCAAAGTAATGTCGTTGTTGTCTAGAGTGTGACCTAGTGTTTCAAGTTTACATGCAGGGTGCGTTTGCGCGCTGTGCAGAAGGTCTTGGTGACGATCGTATGAGTATGGCGCAAAGTACGCGAAGTACATTGAGTCGTGCTCAGGGATGATGTCAAAGCTTAGTGTGTCACCATCGAACTGAGATGGGATACGGAACCACTCTTCGCGGTCATACGATGCAACTACATCGTAATCCTTCCAGCCCTCAGGATAAGCAGACGTTGCCAATTGACCGATTTCAAAATGGTGAGCTTGTTGCGCTTCACTTTCTAAACGGAAATGGAACCACTGAGAGATTTCAGTTTGGTTGTCTGCAGGGATAGTCAGTTGAATGTTTTGTGGTGAATCTGCTGAAACGACGTGAATGTTGCCGCTTTCGAAATTGCTGAAAATTTTCATTGTAGTTGTTATCTCGTAGTTGAGTTGTCGTAAGACTAGCACACTTTTTTTCGAGCAAACTACTAACTAAATCGTAATGAGATGTTATTTCAACTATCTATTTCCGAGCTCTCTTTTTTAACAGCACTTTATGCTTATCGACGCTGGCAAGTTGTGCAGCCTCGGCAAGCCGAACGCGTATAACGATCTAACTTACTGCGTTGCACCTTGCAGTAGGCATTTTTCAGGGCTCTTCTTCCAGAAAACCAATCGTCAGGTTTCGACAGGATCAGATAGCCATTAAAGCGTTTCACAAGCTCGACTCTATTTTGGTCGATGAACTTACTATCAAACCCAATTTCAAAGTAATCGAGCGCTTGTTCAATAGAGGTAAAGCTCGCCATTTTTTGCTGGAATTCTGTTTGGCTCATATCTCATTCGGTGGCATGAATTTGCGGATAGTGTAAGCGTCTTTGTGATTTTCTATCTTGATTTTAATCTGCTTTCTGCGTGATTTCGGGGTCGATACTTCTCCCTCTGTTTTATAAATTAATCCATTTCATTTGTGTAGTGAATGTGATTAAAAATGATTGCGTAGTCATCTATATAGTTCAGTTGTGTTTAGGTCTCATTGTTAGTTTTCTTTATTATCAATAAAGGCAAATTATGACGTGAATCAATAGTGGGTAACCCTAAAGTATTATTCTATTCGCAATTGTTACTAATTGTTGAAGATGATTTCTAATTATGTCTATTAAAAAACGATACATTGCTCTTATTGCCGCTGTGGGCATTGGTATCGGTTGGTTAACGCTTGGCGGCACTGCAGCCATTATGCATTACACCTCTAGTACCGAGTTCTGTACTTCTTGTCACACTATGCAAATCCCTTACGAAGAGTATGAAGGCTCAATCCACTTCAGTAATGCAAAAGGTATTCGTGCTGAATGCTCTGACTGCCATATTCCTTCTGATCCAGTTGACTACGTAATCACCAAGATTCGTGCCTCAAAAGATATCTACCACGAGTTTGTGACTGGAAAAATTGATACAGAAGAGAAGTATGAAGAGCACCGCATGGCGATGGCTGAAACGGTGTGGGCTCAATTACGTGAGAGTGATTCTGCTACTTGTCGTTCTTGTCATACCTTCGACGCAATGGATAGCTATGAGCAGTCGGAAGATGCGGCAAAAATGCATGAATATGGACAAGAAAATAACCAAACCTGTATCGATTGTCACAAGGGTGTCGCGCACTTTGCACCAGAGCCTGAAATGGACAGCGAGGCATTCGACAACTTGATGGCATTCACCGAGAAAACAGACCCTAAAGCTAAGGTGGTTTACTCCACTGAAACTATCGATATTGGTGAGCTTGGCACGATTAACCCAACAGCACGTCTAGATGTGAAAAACGTCGAAGGCACCGAGCGTACTGTTGAGCTACACGCTTATCAAATGAAAGGTGCAGAACAAGTGCTGTACTACGGCAATGGTCAGAGAGCGATTGTTGCAATGCTTTCCGAGCAAGGACAGGCGAGCCTTAACGTTGGTGATTTTGAGGCTGATGAATACGGCAATGAATGGCGACCAGCTGTTCTAACCGCAACGATTGATGCACCTGTATTGGATTCACTAGAGCCAATCTGGGAATACGCGGAAGAGCTCGACAATGTTTACTGCTCAACATGTCACGCAAAAATTGGTGCAAACCACTTCACCGTTAATGCTTGGGGCCCAGTTGCAAAAGGCATGGGCGAGCGAACTGATATTTCTGACCAAGATCTAGAACTACTGACTAAATACTTCCAGAACCACGCAAAAGATGTGGCTGGCCACTAAGAAACAAAGGGAAATAATTATGACTGATATTACTCGTCGCGGATTCCTTAAAGGAACGGGCATGGCAGCTGGTGCGCTTGCATTTACGTCGCTAACGCCAATGACAGCGTCGGCTGCAAACAAGCGTGGTAAAGGTATACTAACAGCAGGTCGCATGGGACCTATGCTGTGTGAAGTAAAAGACGGCAAGCTAGTGTCAACAACCAACGCACTTGCTCAAACGGTTCCAAACAGCCTTCAAACGACAGGTCCAGACCAAGTACACACCAAAGCGCGTGTTAAGTACCCAATGGTTCGTAAAGGCTTTTTAGACAACCCATCAGCACCAACGGGCGTTCGTGGTGATGATGAGTATGTTCGAGTTTCTTGGGATGAAGCTTACAAGCTTATTCATGAACAGCACATGCGAATTCGTAAAGAAAATGGTCCAGAGTCAGTATTTGCAGGCTCTTACGGTTGGCGTTCAAGTGGTGTGTTACACAAAGCGCAAACACTATTACAGCGTTACATGAGCTTGGCTGGTGGTTATTCAGGCCACCTAGGTGACTACTCTACGGGTGCTGCACAAGTCATCATGCCGCACGTTATGGGCTCTATTGAAGTATACGAGCAACAAACGACGCACCCAGTGGTACTAGAAAGCTCTGATGTTGTCGTACTTTGGGGTATGAACCCGCTGAATACGCTTAAAATTGCTTGGAGCTCAACCGATTGCTCAGGCTTAGAGTTCTTCCACCAGCTTAAAAAATCTGGCAAGACGATCATCGCAATTGACCCAATGCGCTCTGAGACAATCGAGTTCTTTGGCGATGCCGTTCAATGGATTGCACCTCGTCCAATGACAGATGTTGCGATGATGATGGGTATTGCACACTCTTTGGTTAAAAAGGGTAAGCACGATGTCGAGTTCCTAAATAAGTACACGACAGGCTACGATAAATTCGAAGCGTACCTGATGGGTAAAGAGGACGGTGTTGAGAAGACTCCAGCTTGGGCTGAAGCGATTACCGGCGTTCCTGCGAAACAGCTTGAACTACTTGCTGATATCTTTAGCCAAAACCGCACTATGCTCATGGCAGGTTGGGGTATTCAACGCCAACAATACGGTGAGCAACGTCACTGGATGGTGGTAACGCTAGCGGCAATGCTAGGTCAAATCGGCTTGCCTGGTGGTGGTTTTGGTCTGTCTTATCACTACTCTAATGGTGGTAACCCAACTCGTGATGCGGGTGTATTACCAGCGATTTCAGCGTCTATTGGCGGTGGTTCTTCTGCCGGTAATGACTGGGCGGTATCTGGTGCAGTGAACAGCTTCCCTGTAGCGCGTATTACAGAAGCATTAGAAAACCCAGGTCAAACATACATGCACAATGGTCATGAGTTAAAGTTCCCAGACGTGAAAATGATCTGGTGGGCGGGCGGCGGTAACTTTACGCATCACCAAGACACCAACCGTTTGATTAAAGCATGGCAAAAACCTGAGCTAGTGGTTATTTCTGAGATCTACTGGACAGCCGCTGCGAAGCACGCCGATATTGTATTGCCAATTACCACGTCATTTGAACGTAACGATATGACAATGACAGGTGACTACAGTAACCAGCACCTAGTGCCGATGAAGCAAGTTGTTGAACCACAAGGCGAAGCACGCAATGACTTTGATGTTTTTGCGGATATGTCTGAATTGATCAAAGCTGGCGGCCGTGATGTGTTTACCGAAGGCAAAGATGAGATGGCGTGGCTGAAAGGCTTCTACGATGAAGCTCAGAAGGCAGGTAAGAAAGCACGTGTTCGTATGCCGAAGTTTGGTAAGTTCTGGGATGACAACCAGCTAATTGAAATGAAGTTCAACAAGAAGGCTGCACAATTTGTTCGTCACGCTGATTTCCGCAAAGATCCAGTGATGAACCCACTAGGCACACCAAGTGGTAAGATCGAGATCTTCTCTAAAACGATCGAAGGCTACAAGCTTGCTGATTGTCCTGCTCACCCAACATGGATTGAGCCAACAGAGTTCTTTGGCAAAGCGAAAGGTGATGAACTTCAATTGATGACAGCGCACGCTGCGCACCGTCTGCATAGCCAATTCAACTACGCGAAGATTCGTGAAGAATACGCTATTGGAAATCGTGAGCCTATCTCTATTAACGTAGAAGATGCGAAGGCTCGTGGCATCAAAACGGGTGACCTTGTTCGTGCATACAATGAGCGTGGACAAGTATTGGTGGGTGCATTAGTGACTGACGGCATCAAGCAAGGCGCAGTATGTATCCACGAAGGTGGTTGGCCTGACCTAGACAAAGAAACTGGTCTTTGTAAGAACGGCGGCTGTAACGTCCTGACATTGGATATCCCAACTTCACGTTTAGCAAACGGCTGTGCCGCGAACTCTGCACTTGTGAAGATTGAGAAATACACAGGCCCAGCCCTTGAACTAACCGCATTTGTACCGCCTAAAAACGGTTAACGACTAGCGCGAAAGCCATAATCAAACCAAAGCCAGCGAGATACGCTGGCTTATTTTGATCTTTTTTGCGTGCAAGAGACTATTACTCTCTGCTGCTCAAACAACTAAGAATAATCAACGACACTAAAGCGAGAGAGGTGCTCATGAACCGTATCAACCCCAAGAAACTATTTCGTAGTAAGTGGACGGCCGTTAGCCCGGTGAAAAAGGAAAAGCACTTTATGGTTACGGAGGTCGAGTTTGACGAAGGAGAAGTGGTGCGCTGTTTGATCGAAGCGGTGATGACGAAACGAGAAGAAGCGATAAATTGGCGCGACCTCACCGACAATCAAGCGTGGCTCCCTGGTTGGAAGTAGCAAGGAACCCAGCTTCGATTGAACTGCACAGCTGGAAGCTGCGAGGATATATATTAGCGGTTACTTGAAGCTCGTTGTTGCCAGTATTTAAGGCCTTCCAGCACGCCTGCTGCATGGGGCGCCTTACTGGTATACACGTTATCTCTGACTGATAGGTGAGCCACTTCAGGGTAGTGATTTGCTACTAATATAGAGTTCACACCCTCTATCGTCAGCATAGACGTATCGTTCGCTGAGTCACCGGCAACGCAAACCTGTTCGATGCTCAAATCATGTTGCTTCAGGAGGTGATGAATTGCAGTTGCTTTGTTAACGCCTTTTGGTGTGATATCCAGATACCAGTCGTGTGAATAGGTGAGGTGGACATCTAAGCCATGGGATTCCAATTGTGATTCAATTAATGCATGTTGAGGTTCAGACAGCTTACCCTCAAAGGTCATCTTATGGGGACCTTGGTGGCCTTCTAAGCGTTCACCCATAAAGTCGAGTGGCGCTAGCGCTGACTCTACCTTTGACTTATTCCACGATGCTTCGAGTTTCTCATGCCAGATATGGTCAGGCTTTTGGGTATGGTTGTGGTGAATTCTTGTGCCAACATCACTGATGATGCTGTGTGGTTCTGGGTAGTTATCTGATGCTAAGCCAGTTTGAATGGAAGGCAGCGTTCTACCGGTCGCGATGATAAAGCGGATATCGGGTTGCTCTGTAAGGTAATTGAAAAGTTGATTAACCCCATAAGAAGGGCCGCCATCGAGTGTACCGTCAAAGTCACAAACCAACATTTTTATCATTCGAATTCCTTGTCATTCTCTTTAATTGTGATGGAAAAGCTCACCATCATTTATACAAAGAATGGCTCAGCAATAACAACATCTCAAGTCGTCTTTGGTTCTCGACAAGTGAGATTCGATAGTTTGCAGCAAGTATCACACTTGGTGCTATGTCATGGAAACTAAAGATAAATCTATTAATTCTTTGGAGTGGATAATGATTGTGTTGGTTATATAAAAAAACCAGCAACCTCATGTAGATGATGTGACCCCGTAAAGTTGGACATTTCTGTTAAGCGGCTTTCAAGGCCTGAGTTCGATATTCTATCGGAGTCAGGCCTTTTAGTTTCACTTTTATACGTTTGGTATTGTAGTACTCGATGTATTCTTTAATTTGCTCTATCAGAGCATCTGCATCTTCAAAGCTTTGGTTGTGATACATCTCTGTTTTGAGTAAAGCAAAAAAGTTTTCAGCAACCGCATTATCCAAGCAGTTACCTTTTCTCGAC
>NZ_JAKEUW010000150.1:0-830 GCF_022398115.1 Vibrio sp. Isolate22
AGTATTGGAAAGAGCGGTATGGATACCACAAGCGTTCACTCTCAGAAACAGCGATGTATCGAGTTAAACAGTTGCTAGGAGGGAAACTGAGCTTAAGAAATTACAATGCCCAGGTGGGTGAAACTTACGCGATGATAAAAGCGTTGAACAAGCTTACTAGGTTAGGTATGCCTAAAACCTGTCGTATTGACTAAGAAATACGCGAAACGGGTTGGCTCTATATCTAAATTTAATTACGCAACAAAGCCTAACGGCCTTCTATGTAGATAACGTTTTGCTCGTGCTACATAAAAGTGGAGAACTGTACCTCAGAGGTACATCGGCACAAGAAGGCTACTTTATTAACAAGGGCTACCCCAAGGTGAATGCGAGCACACTAGGAGTAAGTCAGAATGCGGATTACTACAAGCTACCAGCAAACCCTTGGAGCAAGTATTCTTTGACTCTATGCGAAGCAGAAGTCGCACTAGACCAAATAAAGAGATCACGTAGCAGTTATCTTTCTGCTCCCGAAAGGCTTGATCTGCTCCAGCCAGACTGGACACTTCATTAAGCGACATTTTGTTGTTCAAAGTTAACTRGGCTTAGATACCCAAGAGCACTGTGCCTTCTCGTTCGATTATAATCAACCTCTATGTACTCGAAGATCGTTTGGCGCATCTGCTCTCTCGTCATAATCGGCTCATATTGGATCGCTTCCACTTTCATAGAATGGAAGAAACTCTCAACACAAGCATTGTCCCAGCAGTTTCCTTTCCTACTCATACTTTGCTTGAGATTATAAGCAGTTATGAGATCTCGATAATCCTTTGAGCAGTACTGACTACCTC
>NZ_JAKEUW010000151.1:0-754 GCF_022398115.1 Vibrio sp. Isolate22
AAGTTGCGCATCGGTGAACGTTAATGTGCCATCTTCATCAATGGTGTAGCTAACATCGCTCACCACTGTTGGGTCGCTCATCGGATTAACCGTTAGGTCTGCCGTTGCGGTCACCGTATCGGTACCGTCCGTTAGGTCGAAGGAGATATCAATGTCACCATTGAAATTCGCATCCGGCGTAATAGTGAAGCTGCCGTCATCGTTTGCCGTCACCGTCGCGTTACCGCCAACAGACAAGTTCGCTGCCGTTAGGTCATCGCCTTCCGCATCGGTCGCTTGTGCCAACAATTGCGCTTGGCTCAAGGTAATCGATGCGTCTTCATTGACCGTGTAAGCCAAATCACCGCTCACTGGCGCATCATTAACGGCCTTCACATCCACTTCGGCCGTCGTCGAGACTTTCTCTCCATCTTCATCGGCAACCACAACCGTTAAGCTCACACCACCGTTGAAGTTCTCATTCGGTGCAAARCTGTAAGTACCGTCGTCATTTGCCGTTAAAATACCGTCAGTGCCCGTGTACGTCACACTGTCTAGGCTGACATCGCCTTCCACATCACTCGATTGAGCCAGTAACTGCGCTTCAGTGAAGTTAATCACTTCATCTTCATTAATGGAGTAACTGGTTGAACCCGCGACCGGTGGATCGTTCACTTCTACAACGGTTAGGCCCGCTGTCGTTGACGCCGTTTCTCCGTCCTCATCACGGATGACAACATTGAAGCTCACATCACCGTTGAAGTTCTCATTCGGT
>NZ_JAKEUW010000152.1:0-752 GCF_022398115.1 Vibrio sp. Isolate22
AGTATTGGAAAGAGCGGTATGGATACCACAAGCGTTCACTCTCAGAAACAGCGATGTATCGAGTTAAACAGTTGCTAGGAGGGAAACTGAGCTTAAGAAATTACAATGCCCAGGTGGGTGAAACTTACGCGATGATAAAAGCGTTGAACAAGCTTACTAGGTTAGGTATGCCTAAAACCTGTCGTATTGACTAAGAAATACGCGAAACGGGTTGGCTCTATATCTAAATTTAATTACGCAACAAAGCCGTGCGAATTATTCTAGCGGTGACTACAGTGATGGTTTTGATTTAGAAGCGGGTGTGTTAGTTCCTTTTGGTAATATGTATTATCGCGGTGATTTTACCTACTTCTTGGATTCTGACTATGACAGCGTATTTGAAAATGCTTTGGGTTGGACTAACGGCAATATCGATGTGAATGCATCCGTTACTATGTATGAATTTGACGATACCTCAGTAGGTATTGAGTTTGGTTACTTATTTTAAGTTGTAGGTAGATAACGGCTTTGTTGCGTAATTCAATGGAACTAAATCCAGAACCTACGATCTGATCAGCTACCTCCACTCTCTCTCGTAGTCCTATGCCTAAGCCTCGTTACAAAACAACCAACTGGAAGCAATACAACCAATCACTCATTAACCGTGGTTCTCTGACCTTTTGGATTGATGAAGAAGCAATAAGCGGGTGGGCGCAAAGCAAACAGAATAAGCGCGGGAGGCCGCGTCGGTTCAGTGATTTAGCTATCACGAC
>NZ_JAKEUW010000153.1:0-745 GCF_022398115.1 Vibrio sp. Isolate22
CGAGGAAATAAAGAACTGAGAACGTTATTTATCCATGCCGCAAGGTCAATTTTATGGAGAGATAAGTCAGTCGAAAAATATTTTGGTTCATGGCTTATTGAACTTAAGAAACGAAAACCTTTCAACGTGGCTGTGGTAGCACTAGCCAACAAGATAGCCCGTATAGCGTGGGCAATTTTAGTCCATAAAAAGTCTTTTGAAATAAGAACATAATCAGAATTTGCAATGAGAATTAAAGATGACACAACGGTTAGACCACCAGACTGAAGACCTGTTGCCCCAAACAGCAACTTAATATGCTTTTCATTTTGTGAGGACAGTCTGGCGCACACCTCATCATAGAGCTGAGACTAATGACAGTCTCTAATAGACTCTGAATATATTAGCGCAAATCAGCTCGTTATTTTTAACTCTACTTGCAATAACGGGACGTACCATATATTGGGGCACTTTCGAGCTAGAAAGTGCCACGGGTAAAAAAATCAACCTGAGAGGGTTTTGTCGGATAGGCGACACCTGTTACCAGATGCCGCCCTCCTAAGAACCGTACGTGCAACTTTCACTGCATACGGCTCAAGCCTCCACTAAGGCGTTATTGTTACCCAGCAACTCACAAAGCAGTGGCGACAGGATCAAACCATGAGTTACGACCTGTATTTTTCACCTTACGTTCATTGAGAAAACCTTCCCAAAAAGGATCGAACGGGGTCGCTTGACTCATGATTTTTACATGTCGCTTGATTGG
>NZ_JAKEUW010000154.1:0-738 GCF_022398115.1 Vibrio sp. Isolate22
CTATGTATTCACAACAAGATACTTACTTATGTAAGTGGGTTTCCCCATTCGGAAATCCCAGACTCAAATGACTTTTACTGTCTAATCTGGGCTTATCGCAAGTTAATACGTCCTTCATCGCCTCTGACTGCCAAGGCATCCACCGTGTACGCTTAGTCACTTAACCATACAACCCGAAGAGGTCTTTATGTATGGTAAACAACCAAGGTTTTTGGTTGTAATAAGAAGGGTTAGTTCTTATTACGTGTTTGCCGGACTCAATTTAATACTCTTTATTTTCACTTTTAAAAAGTGAAGACAAAAAGCCAAGACACTTGAATGTGTTTGTGTTGTGTTTACTTCGAAAAGTAAACATTGAGAACTTTTAATTTGATTAACTCTAAGAGTTAATCAGTCAGCTTTCCAAATTGTTAAAGAGCATAAAGCAAAAAGCTTTAATCAATAACTGTCGTTATTAATTAAAGCTCTGGCCTTAACTAAATCTAAACCATCAATCTGTGTGGACACTTATCGTGAACATCTTCGTATAAGGAGGTGATCCAGCCCCAGGTTCCCCTAGGGCTACCTTGTTACGACTTCACCCCAGTCATGAACCACAAAGTGGTGAGCGTCCTCCCGAAGGTTAAACTACCCACTTCTTTTGCAGCCCACTCCCATGGTGTGACGGGCGGTGTGTACAAGGCCCGGGAACGTATTCACCGTAGCATTCTGATCTACGATTACTAGCGATTCCGACTT
>NZ_JAKEUW010000155.1:0-728 GCF_022398115.1 Vibrio sp. Isolate22
TATGAGTAGGAAAGGAAACTGCTGGGACAATGCTTGTGTTGAGAGTTTCTTCCATTCTATGAAAGTGGAAGGTAGGAAAGGAAACTGCTGGGACAATGCTTGTGTTGAGAGTTTCTTCCATTCTATGAAAGTGGAAGCGATCCAATATGAGCCGATTATGACGAGAGAGCAGATGCGCCAAACGATCTTCGAGTACATAGAGGTTGATTATAATCGAACGAGAAGGCACAGTGCTCTTGGGTATCTAAGCCCAGTTAACTTTGAACAACAAAATGTCGCTTAATGAAGTGTCCAGTCTGGCTGGAGCAGATCATACTTTTCTGAAGCAAACTCATGATAAATATCCGCTAAATAACGCGCTAACTCTTCCTCTGCTAAATCAGAAGGTATGATCACGTCATAGACTCGAGCACGTATCGATGTTTCCGATTCTCGATAAAGTAGCCACTCTTCGTTTTGCCTCTGTACTGACATTCTCTGGTGAAAAACCTGAAATTTTAGCCACATGCGCTCGTCACCTCTATCCAAAATTAATGATAAAACACAGCAAGCCATATCGTCACAGAGTCTTTATCGGTCCCCAGAACCTTGTGCTTTTCACCCGCGGGAATATTGAGGTATGATCTGCTCCAGCCAGACTGGACACTTCATTAAGCGACATTTTGTTGTTCAAAGTTAACTGGGCTTAGATACCCAAGAGCACTGTGCCTTCTCGTTCGATTATAATC
>NZ_JAKEUW010000156.1:0-658 GCF_022398115.1 Vibrio sp. Isolate22
AGTAATCGTAGATCAGAATGCGCTACGGTGAATACGTTCCCGGGCCTTGTACACACCGCCCGTCACACCATGGGAGTGGGCTGCAAAAGAAGTGGGTAGTTTAACCTTCGGGAGGACGCTCACCACTTTGTGGTTCATGACTGGGGTGAAGTCGTAACAAGGTAGCCCTAGGGGAACCTGGGGCTGGATCACCTCCTTATACGAAGATATTCACGATAAGTGTCCACACAGATTGATACGGTTTAGAAAGTTAAGAGTAGGAAATACTTTTCCAGATGGGGCTATAGCTCAGCTGGGAGAGCGCCTCGCTGGCAGCGAGGAGGTCTGCGGTTCGATCCCGCATAGCTCCACCATCTTTAAGTGTTCTTCCTTAAGAATCTTTAAAAATGGTTATTTCTTTTGAAATATCTAGCTCTTTAACAATTTGGAAAGCTGACTGATTAACTCTAAGAGTTAATCAAATTAAAAGTTCTCAATGTTTATCTTTAGATAAACACAACACAAACACATTCAAGTGTCTTGGCTTTTTGTCTTCACTTTTTAAAGTGAAAATAAAGAGCATTAAATTGAGTCCGGCAAACACGTAATAAGAACTAACCCTTCTTATTACAACCAAAAACCTTGGTTGTTTACCATACATAAAGACCTCTTCGGGTTG
>NZ_JAKEUW010000157.1:0-632 GCF_022398115.1 Vibrio sp. Isolate22
GGCTAGTTCTTGCTCTCGTTGACTAGTACTGGTGTCTTTCTTCGAGTTCTTTCGCCACCCGTAGATTTGAGATTCATGTAAAGAAAGCTGTCTTGCTGTCGCAGCTACTCCCACTTTATCTGCTAACTTCAGGGCTTCTGCTTTAAATTCAGGGGAATGTTTAATTCTAGTTTTCTTAGTTGTCATTGTTCACCTCGTTAGTGATTGTACTCACTTAACTCAGTGTCCAAAACTGCTGGGGCGGATCAAATCGCTATCGTTAGAAGAGACTTAAAATCCGCCACCACAAACGACACTTCAGGGCTTCTGCTTTAAATTCAGGGGAATGTTTAATTCTAGTTTTCTTAGTTGTCATTGTTCACCTCGTTAGTGATTGTACTCACTTAACTCAGTGTCCAAAACTGCTGGGGCGGATCAAATCGCTATCGTTAGAAGAGACTTAAAATCCGCCACCACAAACGACATTTTAGATGCAATGTACATACAACATGCCGTGACTAGCGCATCCATAACAAATGCTAATGCTTCGATCCCCACGTACTACCCTCACTCTTGGCTTTGTTGCGTAATTCAATGGAACTAAATCCAGAACCTACGATCTGATCAGCTACCTCCACTCTCTCTCGTAGTCC
>NZ_JAKEUW010000158.1:0-591 GCF_022398115.1 Vibrio sp. Isolate22
CAAATAGTCTTCCCGACAATGCAACCATTACTGTAAACCAGTCCAATGATAATGCTCATTTAACGGCATCAATCAATAATCCAGGGACGACGTTCTCGATGAATGTTTCACAATAAAGTAAATGACGCGAGGTTACTTAACCTCGCGCATTCAAAACCACCCTAGATATAAGCAAGCGTTAGAACTAGGATAGTGGAATATATAAAGAAGGAATTTACTATGAAAACCTACATGTATACAACGACCGCTCTAGCTGTAATGGTATCACTAAATGTCAACGCGAATGAGATTAGAATCCAACAATCTGATAATAGTGAACGATTAAGCCAAGTAAATATCACTCAATCAGCAGGCACGGGAAACAAAATTCAAAAGGCAGACTCAACCACTGTTCCTGAAAATGCAATTTTGAATGGTCTCACATCTTTCACTGCAAGCCAAAATGGCAGTGACAATAGCGCATACATTAACGTAAATGTAGACACCGGCCAGACAGATTCGAGTAGTTGGAATAGTCTTAATATATATCATTCTGGTGATGACAATACTTCCACTATCACAGTCGGTGACACTGTTCAGCCTAGAGGGCTA
>NZ_JAKEUW010000159.1:0-587 GCF_022398115.1 Vibrio sp. Isolate22
CGGGTAGCACGTCTTATACCGTGAATGAAGATCACTCGATCACCATCAGTAACGAGCAGTTGTTAGCGAACTCCTCGGATGTAGAAGGTGATGTGTCGGTAAGTACGGTCACTTACGGTGGCTCTGATGGTGTGTTCACGACCAACGATGATGGCACGTATACGTTTGCACCGAATGAGAACTTCAACGGTGATGTGAGCTTCAACGTTGTCATCCGTGATGAGGACGGAGAAACCGCATCAACAACAGCGGGCCTAACCGTTGTTGAAGTGAACGATGCACCGGTTGCAGGCTCAACCAGTTACTCCATTAATGAAGATGAAGTGATTACCTTCACGGAAGCGCAGTTACTGGCTCAATCGAGTGATGTGGAAGGCGATGTCAGCCTAGACAGTGTAACGTACACGGGCACTGACGGCATCTTAACGGCGAATGACGACGGCACCTACAGCTTTGCACCGAATGAGAACTTCAACGGTGGTGTGAGCTTAACGGTTGTGGTTGCCGATGAAGATGGTGAGAAAGTATCGACGACGGCCGAAGTGGATGTGAAGGCCGTTAATGATGCGCCAGTGAGCGGTGATTTG